>DAOVCF010000047.1 GCA_030670165.1 Candidatus Stahliibacteriota bacterium
GCATACAAAGAACCGGGCATGGGAGTAAAACGGGTGCCCCTTGCCGGCTTGTTCCTGATAAAACCTTCCCCAGGGGAATTCGGCAGGAACAATACCTGCTACGAGATATCCGCCGTCTCGAAGCACCCTTCTGGCTTCGGATATTACCTTGCCAGGATCGTCAACAAAACAAAGGGTTACGATAAGAAAAACGGTCCCTAACAAGTTATCAGGGATTGGAAGGTTTTCCCCTACGCCTTCGATTACTCGAACACATCGGGAGCGGGCAATATCGGCAAGTTTTTTTGACGGATCAATCCCCCATGGTATACCCAACGCCTGAGCGAAACGACCGCTGCCTACACCGATCTCGAACCACGGTTTTGGAAGTTCTGGCAAGAGTAACTTAAAAGCATCAACCTCAAGGGCAAATATCTCCTTGCCAGCCCCATCAAACCAGGCGTCGTATCTGTTTGGATACCTTTGGAAAGGATCGGGTTTTCTCATAATTGATCTGCCTTGTTTTGCAAACCATTGCCGGACGAGTTGCCTAACTTCCTGATATAGAACCTGTTGCCCTGGTATTCGGTCTCGAGAAGTCTTGCTTGAGTAATCAACTTATAGATAATGTCCCAATCGCCCCCGGCCCGCTTCAGGAAATCCTCAACCGCATCTTCCCTCATGGGATGCACCGAGGTAATGCTCAATATGTCATCCTCAGCGTTTCCGGTAAAGGCAAAGGCGTTCCCTTCGTAACCTATGAGATACTCTACATTGGCGATTCTCTCTTTAAATATCTGGTAAGCTCGATTTATGGTTTCCTCATCCGGAGCCTTTGCCCATTCCTCCGCAGGCGGCCTGGTAGGAATGGAGACATAACTTACCGCAGGATTCAATCGAGCTATGAACTCCGCGGTTTCGGTAAGCAGTTCGTCACTGTCGTTGAGGTTTGTAACCAGCATTGTTTCGGTTGTCAACTCCCCTTTAAAAGCTTCTGCAAACTTGAGCATCCCGTCCAGAATCAAGTCCAACCGCAGTGTCCCATGAGGTCTATCTACTCGGTGCCAGGTTCCCTCGTTGACTGAGTCTACTTTTAACGAAACCCAGTCGGCCTTTGATAGTTCCGATCTCACATCCTCGCGCCATATTATGGAGGAGTTGGTTATCGCCGCAATCCTGTACCCCAAGGGTTTCAATAACTCAATCTCACGCCCAAGATTTCCATCCAGTGTGGGTTCCCCGTCAGGCACAAAGGTTATGTAATCGATGGGTTCCTTATTTCCTTTGGCTTTCTCTATCTTATCCTTCACCTGTCTGACTATCTCTTCTGGTTCATAAAAGGACCTGCGATCAATCTCCATCTTTATGGTGCGGCCTAGCTGACAATACACGCAGGAATAGGTGCAAATCTTGGGTGGGATGTTATTAACCCCCAGGCTTTGGCCAAGACGTCTGGATGGGACAGGACCAAAGATTATCATAACCTGCCTTTAATCGGGAATCAATGTCTTCCGTAGTCAGGCTGCTCGCACTCCTTAAGCGTACCTTGCGAGTAAGCCTTTACCGCCTCTTCGGCATCGGTCACATCGGTGAACACCGGCTTGATTCCCGCAGATTCAAAATGAGCAATCGCCCTACGGCCCATGCCAGTGACTATTACCGCCTCACAACCCTTGAGCGCGTCCATGAACCACCCACCAGCATCATGCCCTTGACCTGAATGAGACCCGGAATGCGGGGTATTGCTTTCGATCAACTGTTTAGAGGTAATCTCTCCCGACTCAACCTCGAATATGACAAAGCTCTGCGCCCTGCCAAAATGTTGAGATATGGTCTTACCATCATCGGTAGGAACCGCTATCTTCATATCTCTTCTCCTTTACCGTAGAGTAAACTTACCAGTGAGAGGCTTTGTTCGCGGCCTGTACCGGCTGAATCTTGCCTTCTTTTACGAGTTCAATCGCCTCTTTAACCTTCTTGCCCTCTACGGAATAGGCCTTAATTCCTGCGGCCTCGAGCACCTGATACGCCTTGGGCCCGAAATTGCCTGCAATAACCGCCTCGACTCCCTTATCGGCAAGCATCTGGGAAGTCTGCACGCCAACACCTCCGCCGGCGGAAAGGTTTGGGTTCTCAACTACCTCAACCTGATCACCGTTGATGATTAGAAAGTAAAGTGCGCGAGCGAACCGCACGTCAACTTGATCTTCGAGGGTCTTTCCGTTACTGGATACGGCTATCTTCATCTATTCCTCCATTTTATGGATTTTCGCAGCAGCGCTTTTGTGTCTTCACTCATTGCATGGAACCGTTCAAAGACCTTGCCGCATTGCGGACGTCTATAAACATAGATAGGCATCATTCCTGTTTCCGTCCCTTGCAAACCAACTCGGCCAGCGCCTGATGAAGCACGGCAGCGGCAAGCTGAGCGCAGTGCTCATGTTCAGGCGTCAAGCCGTCAAGGAAGCCCTTGATCGCAGAAGCGGTAATACCTGCCGCTTCCTCAAGAGTTTTGCCCCAGGCAAGAGTGCTCATCGCACTGCCGCACGCTAAAGTTCCTTCACAGCCGTCGGTAAGAAAACGAATCTCTTTGATTCTGCCGTTCTGCTCACGAAGCGAAAGATAGATGGTGTCGCCGCAAGCGCCAGTGTAGCTTACCGATACGTCCGCGTTCTGCACCTCGCCAACGTTGCGCGGTTCGTAGGCATGATCGAGAAAGGTATCCGAGCCTTCACCGAAAAGCCTTTTCCAGACCTCAGCCATGGTTTGCTCATCAGACATACCGAATTATAAGCTTTAAGGGGGAGGTATCAACCTCCCCCTTTTGGTTTATTTAGCCGGTTTTTCCTTCCCAAGCTCTGCGATGCGTTCACGCATCGCCTTCATGTCTTCCTCGGCGTACTTGAGCTGATCGCGCAGCATGCGAAGCTCGTCCTCGCGGGAAGGTGATTGATAAGCCGGGGCTTGCTGAGGGTAGTATCCGGACTCATAGCCGGGGTATGCCCCGCCGGGACCCCAGCCGCGGCCCCAGCCCATGCCTCTACCATAACCTCTACCGAAGCCGCGACCAAATCCTCGGCCCCAGCCGCGTCCGCCCCACGGGTTCATGTATCCGGGAACCTGGTAACCTGCGCAAAAACCAGCGGCTCTGCCGGTCATGGGTCCTTGACCTGCGGGTCCTGTTCTATCTCCACCTGGCATTACTGCCTCCTTTGTTTGTTTTGTTTACAAGAATCTTATCCACGAACCATCTTTGCCCCGCACTTGGGGCAGGTGTGTTCAAAACAAGGGGTACCGCGTTGATGCGGCGTTCGCGCCCCGCACTGTGGGCAAACGCATTCGCCACCCGGGCCAATACCCTGACCGCCGCCTCGACCCATTCCTCGCCCTCCTCGCCCTTGACCTTGACCTCCTCCTTGCCCCATACCTTGTCCTCCACCTTGTCCTGTTCCTTGTCTTTTCATGTTTTCTCCTTTTCAAACTCGGCTAACACCCTCTCCGTTATCTCTTGCAGAAGCTCTGCCTGACTGCAGGCGGGATCTGCCGACGGAATCTGAGCCCTTGTTATGCTTTCGGTAATGGTTCGGTCGAACGGAATTCTACCCAGAACGGGCACGTTCTGATCCCTGCAAAACCCCTCGATCTCTTCGGTGAGCTTCAGAGATAGATCATACTTGTTGATTACGACCCAGCGCTTCAGTGAAAAGAAGTCAAGCAGCTCGAGTATCCGTTTGAGGTCGTGCAGGCTGGAACGGCTCGGCTCGGCCACCAGCAGAACCCCGTGCGTGCCGGTAATGGCCGCGTTGACCGGGCATCCTATCCCAGGCGAACCGTCTATGAGGATATTCCCTGCGCCGTTCTCAGAACAGGTACGCTCAGCGTGCTTGCGAACCTGGGTTACGAGCCGGCCTGATGCCTCGGCTCCCGCAAAAAGCTCCGCTGTAACCATTTCCCCATACGAAGTTTGCATGATTTTAATTTGACCTGAAAGCGGTCTCTGCAATGCAACGGCATTCGGTTCGACAGGGCAGACGATCTGACACAAACCGCACCCCTCACAGGTAAGCTCGGAGACTTCCGCTTTGCCGTTCTTCATAACAATCGCCGAGAAATGACAGCTCTGTGCGCACTTGCCGCAACCGGTGCACAACTCAGGATTGATCACTGCCTTAAGCCCGGAGGAAAAGGGGATGCGTTCCTTGACCTCGCCGGAAAACAGTATCCCCAGATTGGCCGCGTCAACGTCGGCATCAGCCGCAACCTTGTTTTGCCACGCAGCGACAAGGCAGGCGGTAAGCATGGTCTTTCCGGTCCCGCCCTTGCCTGAAAGAACCGGAAAGGAAGAAAACAGAGATACGTTCGCCGCAGATTCAGAGGAGCTAGAAACCTTATCCAAAATCTTCTCTTCAGATTTGACGAAATCCGGAAGCGAGTAATTTTCAATGTCCTTCAGTTTGCCGGCCAACTCGGAAAATACATCCCGCCACTTCACCTGCCCGGCAATCAGTTTCCCCTCGGCGTAAGAGGCGGCAATCCGGCGATCAAAGGGAATGCGAGCAAGGATAGGAATACCCTGATCTTTACAGTAGCGTTCGACCTTCTCATCGCCGATATCCGCACGGTTCAGGAGAACCGCGTGAGGGATTCTCAATTTAGTAAGCGTATCCCGTGCAAGCTTGAGGTCGTGCAAACCGAAGGGCGTGGGTTCGGTCACCAAAAGACACGCATCCGCCTTACGAACGGCGGCAACCGCAGAACAGGAGGTTCCGGGCGGGGCGTCGAGGATAACCATTTCAGAATCCTTGAGGGAATCCACAACCTCCTCGATTACCTCGGCGCTGCGAAGCTGACCTACGGCAAGGGAGCCGTCAACGAATCTTTTATTATCTGAGAACGTGCCGGTGCGAACCTTTCCAAGAACGTAAGGCTTCTCCTTTATTGCCCCTTCAGGACAGACCGCTGAACACACCCCGCACCCGTGGCACAACTCGTTGAACAAAAGAACCTTGCCCTTAACCACTGCAAGGGCGTTGAACTGGCATTTGCGAGCGCACTCACCGCAGCCGGTGCAGCGTTCATTGTCGATCTCCGGGACCTGAACGTAAACCTCTTTGGTATCCGAGATTTGCGGTGCAAGGAACAGATGACCGTTCGGCTCCTCCGCGTCGCAATCGGCATACGTGGCACCGGGAATGACCGCAGCAAGATTGGTCGCAACAAGGGTCTTGCCGGTACCGCCCTTGCCCGAGGCAACGGCAATAATCATCTGCCTCCTCTCCAGCCATGCCTGCCCCGACCCTGCCAGTAACGACAGCTTACTGGACGGTCGGCAATGGAATATGCTCCACCTTTAACCTGAATCCCCTTGCCGTTGATGAACGCATCCACCAGCTTGCGCCTTGCTGAATCCAAGACACGACCAAAGGTGGCTCGTGAAACCCCCATCGCCTGCGCCGCTTCTTCCTGATAAAGCCCTTCCAGATCGGCAAGTCGAAGCGCCTCAACCTCCTCGTGAGTCAGTGAAACGAGTTCCAACTCCCGCATGGGAATATCCTTGGGACCGAAGAAGCTGATCCCGAACTCGCTTTGAATCATCCGATACTTACGGGGCCTAGGCATGACTTCCTTGAGTTTTGAGCATATGTTCATTATAATCAGGATTGAATGGATGTCAAGGCATTAAAAAAAGCCCGCAGGTTTTCCCGCGGGCTTAGAGGAACTCAATGCCTAGATCTTGGGGACGTAGAAAGGGCATTTCTCCCATGGCTCATGATGGACAGCCAAAGGACACTCCTCTGGATGACAGCTGGTTTCTTCAATGCCAGCCTCAGCCAGCCCCTTGCATACACCCGCGAGATCCTTCCTCTTAAGAGAGCACTGCCAAATTGGAACCATGCCTTTTCCATGCCCCCTGACATGGAACTTTCTATCCACATGTAAATACACATGTCTGCATCGTGTCTGTGTTCCTATATTCATGCTTTACTCCTTCTATCTAGATGCCTATACCCAATTAATGGGCAACCTATTAAACCCGTTCTTCATGTGAACCTCCACCCACTACCTGTCCTATTTTAATTATAGGAAAGAAATCCGCGGTGTCAAGGTATAAACAGACCGCACGAACGAACAACGACTTGACTCTCCCTGGCTTTACGTTAGAATTAGGCTTAATCCCTGGAGGATCAATGAAACGCTGGATAATAAGTTGGATAGCCTTCGTGACAGTGGGGCTTGCGGCAAGGGTCCAACTCCACGACGGGAGAAGCTTTGATACACAGATTCTTGAGTATGACGGCTCGAATGTAATAACCGATCAGGATACCATCCCTCGAGGCGAGGTGAAGGAGATCGTTTTCGAGACCGAAGGGGGCCAGGAAACAGGAACGGTACGCACGGACGAGAATGTCCAGGAACTTCTTAAAAAAGCTGCCGAAGCCAAAAAACGCTTCCCTGATGCAAAGGGGATACTTTTGATTGACGACGGCCGCAACACCTTGCACGATGACGGAACCAGAAACTACTCATATCACATGGCGTACTTAATTCTTTCGGAAGGACGCAAAGGTGTGGCTACCTTCCGCAGTTATTTCAAGGAGGGTGACAATGAGGTAAGGATTCACTTTGCGCGGGTCATAAAGCCGGACGGTCGTGTTATTGATCTTGATCGCTCCACCGTAAAGATCGAAACCCCTCCACGCCGGGGTATAGTATTCTTCGGCAAGGGCAAATGGGTGACCTTCACCCTGCCAGGGGTCCAGATAGGCGATATCGTGGAGTACTCCTACGAGAACATCCGCTTCAATCCCTGGAACAAGGAGTTCTTCGACGCCGGCTTCTTCTTCCAGGGCGACGAGCCGTTCATCTACTCCCGACTTGTCGTTGACGTCCCTGAAGACGAGTTTATCAAATGGAAGGCCTACAATGTGCCGAATGGAATGCTGGATTTTAAAGAGGAGATCAGTGAGGGCCGCAGAATCCTCACCTGGGTTGCTGAGAATACCGAACCATACGTAGCCGAACCCAACTCTCCTCCTGCAGGGGATTTCCTACCGCATGTAGAGCTGACGAATCAAGAAAACTGGGACGGCATACACGACTGGTATGCGGCATTTCAGAACGAACGCATGAAGATCACCCCTAAGATTCAAGCCCTTGCCGACAGCCTGACAGCTGGTGCCGATACCGAGCACGAAAAGATAGCCGCTATCTACTACTGGCTTCAGCAGAACATCCGCTACATCTCCATCAAGGGTTCCGCCTCATCCGGTGTCTCAGGTCATCCTGCCCGGTTTACATTGGAGCAGGGCTTCGGTGACTGCACCGACAAAGCCATCCTTTTTGCAACCCTTCTGCGTGCGGCAGGCATAGACGCCGATCCGGTCTACGTAGGCACCAACGGCGACGTCCCGATGCTTGACCCGGAGATGCCGGGCTACTACGGCAACCATTGCATCACCCAGGTATTCCTTGCCGACACAAGCTTTTATCTCGACGCCACCGGCTCATCGAACGGCGGATACTCGCGTTACCCCTCGTTCAACGCCGCAGACCACGGGGTCTACGCGGTAAACTCGCAGAAGAGAAAGGTAGAGATAATACCGGTCCCAGAACCCGGCCAGGAGCAAAGGGAGTATCATCTCGATATGGAGATAGACGCAGAAGGAACGCTGACCGTAAAGTATCAGAGCTTTTACGAGGGCGATTACGAGACAGGCCTGCGCTACTTCTGGAACTACTTCTCAAGGGAAGAGGACCGCAGGACACGCTTCGAGCAGATGGTAAAATCCACCTCACCTGACGCTGAGCTGATCGACTACGGGTTCGAAAACCTTGAAGATATAGGCAGGCAGCTCAGCCTCAAGATGAGCTACAGGGTTAAAAACTACATCAAGTTCGCCGGACCAGTTGCCATCATATACCTGCCTGAGGTAGGTAAACGGCTTACCTTTGACGAAGTGGCGCTCGAGAGCCGCAACTTCCCGCTTTCATATTACACGAGCGAAGGCATACGCCACGTGGCAACCCTCAAACTGCCAGAGGATTGGAAGACAGACTACCTGCCAGAGGATGTAACGCTTACTGTGCCTGAGGTTTCTTATCGTGCGGAGTATACCAAAGAGGAAGGGAACGTAATCCGTTTCGAGGACTCCTTCAGCCGTCCCGAACGACTCATCCAGCCTGATAGGTATCGAGATTATCGAGAACTGCTCAACTCGATCACCAGCCACCACAAAAAACCCATACTCGTGCTGGTGGAAGGAGGTGTTCGGTGAGACGTCTAGTACCACTCGCTGTCCTGCTCCTTGCAGCTATTGGATGCAGGCAGGCGGTACGCATGAGCCACGACGTGATCTACCTTCTTAGCGGAGAAGAAAAGATAGGGACCCTTGAACGCATAACCGCAGACAGCCTGTGGTTTGCCACTGAAGAAGGCACCATTGCGTTTGCCAAATCCGAGGTAAGAGGACTCGATCTTCCCCAGCCAAGACAGGGCGAGGAGTGGAAAACCTTAAAGGACATTGACGATCCCCTGCTCAAGGAGCTTTTTACCAACTTAACCCTGCCCCAGACCGATGCGCGCTACGTGAATCTCTACGTGGAGCATAATTTTATCCTGCACGAGGACGGCAGGTTTGAAAAACGCATTAGGGTGATACGCTACGTATCCGCCGAGTCTGGCAAGGGCACTGCCGCAAACAACACGTGGAGCTATCTCGCTGACCGTTCCTACGCAAGGCTGGACTTTGCACGAAGCTACAGCCCTGACGGTGCCGTAAGCCACATAACCGAGTCTGCAATCAACAGGGCAAGCCGGTATCCCGCACCTGCCGAGTACAGCAATCTTACCGAAATTCGGATAGCGGTTCCTGAATCACGGATCGGGTCGGTGCTTGATTTTCAGTTTTCAACCATCCAGAACGTAGCCGACAGCATCCACCCGATCTCTGAAGAGATAGTGCTTGCCGACCGCCAACCTACGATGACGGAGATCATCCGGGTAGAGCAGCCGCAAGGCGGACCTGTTGAGGTATACGCGTCGAGCGGACAAAAGCCTGAACGCGAAACAAGGAAAGGCCGCGAGATACTCACCTGGACGATCCAGAACCAGCCGCCGATGCGGTTCGAGCTGATGATCCCGCCTTCGGCTGACTACCTGCCGCATTTTATCGTGGCCGAAAAAAAGGATTGGCACTGTATTGCAGCGGCATTGCGCGCGCATCTGGACAAGGTCATCCAGCCAGGCGAAATACTTACGCAGGTCGTTGATTCATTGACGCAAAACCTTGCCGTATCGGAAGAAAAGGCCCGCGCCCTGTACGAGTTCGTTGCTGTCTCTATTCATTCCGTAGGCCCTCCACTTGAGTCCTACTCCTACGTTCCAACCCCTGCGGAAACCGTGCTCGTTCGAGGTTTTGGCAACAACCTTGATCGCGCGGCGCTGCTTTACGCACTTATGATACAAGCCGGTCTGGAAGCGGATCTTGTGCTCATACGCGATCGTTCAAGCGGGCAAGTGGTCCCCACCTTCCCCACCTTAGGCCAGCTCAATAAGGCACTCGTGCTGTTCGAGGACCGAATCTATCTCGATCCAGGCCCAAACGCAGCCTTCGGAACCTCCTCAGATCAGGACGCGATGGGGCTTTCCGTATCCTCAGGCAAGCTCAAGAAAACACCGCTTCACCAACCCGACCAGGAAGCAACCGTTACCCGTACCGAAGCTCAACTGGGGACCGACGGCTCACTGAATCTTAGGATGGACGTCGAGTTCAACGGCCAGAACTCGGCTCAATGGAAGCGCTATCTCAAACCACTCTCCCCTGCCGAGCTTAGACAGGAGGCCGAGGAACTGGCGAGCTACATCCATCCAAACGCTCGCTTGCAGGACTTCAGCTTCAACGGAATAGAACCTCTTGACCAGGAGGTAAGCTACACCCTCAAGATCGGCATCACGGATTACGCTACCCGTGCGGGCGACTATCTCATCCTCTACCTGCCAGGTGTTGAGCACTCGGCCTATGAGGTCGGAGCAAAAGAAAGATTGTATCCGATAGACCGGGTTACACGAAGCGCGGACATCCTGAACCTTGATCTTGAACTTCCCCCTGGTGCCGAGCTTATATACTACCCACAGGACGTCTCCATCAGCAACCCCTATGATTCATACACCGCGGCGTTCGTTCAGCCAGGGCGCGGAGCGCTGCAGTTTTCAGAAAACCTGCAGGTGCTTAAGCCGTGGATTCCGCCACAGGAGTATCCGAAGTATAAGAAGCTTGTGGAAGGCATGGCCCGGCTGAGCCAGGAACCGATAGTGCTCAAGCTGAGATAGACCGCCTCACACCGGGTGAGCGGTCTGTCCGATTGGTTTCAATTCGTCAAGGGAAGGTAGTAATCCTGCGTTAAATTCCCTACGTATCTTATAGAATAACACTCCTAAGCTGCCTCCCCCTCAAAAGCTTATGCAAAACAATACCAAAAACATAGTATCATCTTTAATTGGCAGAATTACCTTGACGGGTCGTAAAATTTACCTATAATAAATTTGTATAAGGAAGACAATTAAGTCTTCCCATAAACCTATTAGTCAAGGAGGCGTAATATGACTAAAAAACTAATCGTCATCGCCGCGATAGCGGTGACGCTCATGGCCGCTACCAGCGCTTACGGCTATCACGAAAGCTGGAACGGCTGGTGGTATTCAGGAACCCTCACCTATAACAGCCACGACTATACGGCTGTTGACTCTGGCTACGTTTCCGACTCCTCGCTCACAAGGTTCACGGATACATTCTACCTTCCTCAGGATGTTATAGTGAATTTCATCTATG
>DAOVCF010000061.1 GCA_030670165.1 Candidatus Stahliibacteriota bacterium
AACAGTACCGCACTTATTAAGTGGAAGAAAAACCACTTCCTGACCATTTGAACCTCCTTTTACCTCTTATTTGGTTCCGATCTATACTCAACCACATAGAACCGGCGCCTTAAGCTCGTCCCACGATATATCGGGGACGGACGCCATCCTCTCTATAAATTATAATAATATGGATTTGCTGGATGTCAAGTTAAGACACCCCACAAAAGTACTTCGTCCTTTTGTGGGGACCCCGGAGGGATGCTCCTTTGCCCTTCGGACACCTGTGCCCCGGAGAGGTAAAAGATCACAGGGTAAGAGGGTAAAGGCATGGACGCCAAAACCACCTGGGGATGAAAATCATCCCATCACATAGCTTTTACCCCCCCTGCCCCTCAACCTTGAATCGGTTGTGATGGATGATCTTACCCAGAGACAGCCGCTCAGGCCTCTGTTTTTCTTTCTTTGCCTGATCTTCCGAGAGTAACTCGTTGATTTCTTCGGACTTCTTGCCAACTATGACCAGGGCGAGGACATCAACGTCATCGGGGATACCAAGTATCTCGCGTGTCTTGCTTGGATTGTATCCGGCTATTGGGTGCGCGACCAGGCCCAGCTCGGTGGCGCGCAGGATAATAAACGCCGTGGCCATGCCGGTATCGAACGCGTAGTACTCTCTGTCTTTAATGACGCAGTCGGCATCCTTCTTTGCGGTGACTACTATGATCATGGACGATTTAGTAGCCCAGGCATTCCCTCTGGATAACGCCTCGTGCATCGCGCGGAGCGCGTCCGGCTCGTAAACGAAAACGTATCGCCAAGGCTGGTTGTTGAAGCAGGACGGCGACAGTTGCGCAGCCTTGCCGAGCTCCGTGAGTATCTCTGGGGTAATCTCTGCCGGTTCCAGGGACCGGTAGGCCCTTCTTTTCTCTATCGCTTCTTTAACATCCATTCTTCCTCCTCGCCCGTAACACACAACTTCCTCGCCCCCTGAGTGTCGGGACTATTTTTGAAGTTCAGTGAGCTTCGCCTTTACTTCTTCAGCGTGGCCGTCGGCCTTTACCCTGGGCCAGTGGTGGGCTACCTTGCCCTCGGGATCGATAAGAACCGTCGAGCGGTTGATACCCATAAGAACCTTGCCTGCTATCTTCTTGGAGCCCCAGGCGCTGTAGCGCTCCAAGACCTTGTGCTGTGGGTCGGATAAAAGCTTGACCTTGAGATCAAACTTCACCATGAAGCGTTGGTGGCTATCGCAGGAATCGGCACTGACACCCAGAACCTCGGCTCCCATCTTGGTGAAATCCTTCATGTACGCGGTGAACTGGGTGGCCTCGGTGGTGCAGCCCGGGGTCGCATCCCTTGGGTAGAAGTACAAAACCACCCAGGAACCCTTCATGTCGGACAGCTTTACCGGATTGCCTTCGGAGTCCTTGAGGGTAAAATCCGGAGCCTTCTCTCCTGGTTTGATCATCTTATCCTCCTCGTCGAGTTTATTTTCATACCATTATTATAGGAATTATTTGAGCAAAGTCAAGATGAAGGGAAGGTTTCCACAGTCTGCGGGCAGATTCAGCAAAATTGATTTTTTGACGGGGAAGAATCCCCTCCTTTCGGGCTCAACAAGTAGGTGAGAAGTTGCGTCCAAGTATAGTGAGTGGAAGTATCACGGATCTTGTAAGGAGATATTTTACAGGCCTGGGTTCTCGGTATCTCTTCAAAGCGGCGGGGACTATCCATCTGCCGTCTATAAGCACGAGTGATCTATACATCCACATTCCTTTCTGCAAGAGCATGTGTCCCTACTGTCCCTACAACAAGGTAGAATACGACAAGACCCTGGCCAAACCTTATCTTAAGGCGATTCTGGCTGAAATAAAGCAGTATCATAATCGCTTAGGGAGGATTGAGGTACCCTCTATTTACGTAGGTGGCGGTACCCCTACAAATCTTATCGACGAGTTAGGTATAATTATAGAAATAATCAGGGATAACTTCACCGTATCTGGTGATCTGTATATAGAAACTACCCCTTCCGATATCAACGACGAAAGCCTGGTCAAGCTGCTCAGATACGGGTTCAGCCTGATCAGCTTGGGGGTGCAGAGTTTCAACGAGGGATACCTCAAGTTAATCGGCAGGGATTACACAGCAGGTATTTTGTATCCTGCGATAAGTAAGGTCATGTCCGCCGGTTTCAAAACGGTCAATGTTGATCTCATGTTCGCATTGCCTGGACAGACTATCAAGGAGGCGATCTCCGATATAAAAAGGGCGATTGAGCTCGGCGTGGATCAGATAACCACATATCCTCTCTTTACCTTTCCCTACTCCACGGTCGGGAAGTATCTTAAGCTGAAAAGTGTCAAGATGCCCGACATCGTTACCCGGCGAAGGATGTACAAGGCCATACATGATTACTGTGTGGTCAATGGTTTCCGGCGAGTATCTGTGTGGGGTTTCAAGCGGGGCGATCTTCCCCGATACTCATCTGTAACAAGGGAGAGCTATATCGGCCTTGGTGCAGGCGCCGCTTCGTATCTGCCAGGGGTATTCTACTTCAACACGTTCTCCGTCAGTGAATATATCAAGGCCTCTCTTGCTCAGAGACTACCGGTAGCGTTGAAGATGGAAGTTTCAGAATCCATGGCGATGTATTACTGGCTCTACTGGCGGTTCTACGACACTTATATACCCAAAAGGCGCCTCCGTGAACTGTTCGGATCAAGGGATAAGAAGATCCGCCGCTTGCTAGTATTGGCAAAGGCATTGGGACTATGTGTCCAGGATGAGGAGCATATCTCCTTGACGGAGAGAGGGGCGTTCTGGCTGCATCTGATGCAGAACTACTTTATACTCAACTACATCAACAAGGTATGGTCGCTTGCCATGAAGGAGCCTTGGCCGGAGAGGGTAGAGATATGAAGAGAATAATCATCCTGGTGCAATGTTAAGGAAAAAGAGGCCGACTTTAGCTGAATTTTCCTTCATTAGACGACCAAAAGGTAAATCTTCTTAAAAAAACAGGGAGGCTAAAGTCCCCTGTTTAAGCTCAGACCTCAGTCCCCATCGCCCTCCTCGGGCTCGTAGCTTACGTAGGTAGCCCAGTTCTTGCCTGCAAACTCGTAGGTGAAGTCCTCAGGATCGTCGTACATGCGGGCCCATGCGGTCTCTTCGGTGGTGTCGGCATCCGTAGAGTCGCCATAGACTCCCCAGACCACGGCATGTGCCGCTATGTTGAGGTCCTTTCCGTTCCAGGTGGAGTCCCATTCTACCTCGTAGGTGTATTCAGTAACGCGCGGATCGTGATCCTCCTTGTGGTCGAACCTGCCGGGGATCGGATTGCCGTTCGCCTGCGGGATGGAATCAGATTGAGGGTCAATGTGCATGTGGGTCTCGGACATATCATAGCCCTCGTCGGTAACGTACTCCACGTAGAGGGTGCTGCTGTCGTTCCAGACGAGAAGTTCGCCAACCCGGTGATGCCGAGCGGCATAGAGATAGAACGTCTCCTCGTCACCTTCGTCAAGGAAAGGTTCAGGGTTGCCAGGGTATACGTATTTGCTGCGCGGAGTCCCGTCCCCGCCTGAGAAGAGACTACTGCTCCCATCGGCATCTGAACCAGGCATACCCTCAAACTCACATCCAGTGAGAACGAACCCGAACACTGCTACTAAGGCCAGTGCTAAAAGGTATGTCCTTACTCCGACGGATCTCTTTTTACTTGTGATCCTCACTTTAGCCTCCTAATATTTCAGAGCTTAACGTTCCTCAGGGTGCGGCCTTGCCGCTTGGGATGCTCTCCTCCGTGAAGCATCCTTCCCATACTACGACATAGAACTATAGGATTTTTTGAAGATTTGTCAAGTGGGGAAGGGGTCTAATCCCGGAAGTGCCTTTATATCTATCTTCGGATAAAAAGTGTGGGCCAAAGCTCGTAGGGGCCGACCTCAGCGTGCCCCAGTTGGGTGCTCCAGCCTGTGCATGATATTAGAACGGCCTGGAGAGGCCGTTCTACATTATTTTTCTATCGGGGTCCCCGCGAAGTCGTGAAGCGACTTCGTGGAGTGATCAGTTCTTTATATGGATGGCCTTTTTGCGGACGTTCTGGGCAGCCTCCATCACCGGCTCCAAAAGGGTAGGGTGAGGATGGACTGAGGAGCCTAAAACGTCGACCGATGCGTCCAGTTCAAGGCCAAGCAGCCCTTCGCCGATCATAAGGTCAGCGCCTGTGCCCAGGACGTGCATGCCCAGTAGTTTGCCAGACCCCTTCTCCGCGATGATCTTTACGAACCCGTCGCGCTCGCCAAGTATGGCGGCCCTGCCCAGGGCAGAGTAGGGGAAGCGGCCTATCTCTATATCCAGTCCTGCCTCAAGCGCCTGCTGCTCGCTCATACCTACAGACGCCACGGTCGGCAGGGTAAAGATGCAGGCAGGCATCGCCTTGGGATCGTAAGCGGCACCCTCCTCCCCTGCGATCACCTCTGCGGCCACAAGACCCTGCCGGGTTGCACGGTGGGCCAAAAGCGGAGGTCCGGTAACGTCGCCTATGGCGTAGATGTCTGGAACCGAGGTCTGGAGTTTCTCATTGACCTTGATAAACCCCTTGTGATCGGTTTGGATAGAAACGTTATCTGACCACAGGCCGTCGGTAAGCGGTCTGCGTCCTACGGCCAGCAAGAGCTTTTCAAATTCCTTTTGGACGCTCTGGCCGTCAGGCAACTCGATAATCACAGATAGAGTCGCATCGGACTTCTGGATGGAGGCGACCTTGGAGGAGAGATGAAGCTCTATAACCTGCCTTGCCAGTAACTTTGCCAGATTCTCGGCTACTTCCCTGTCAAGCCCGGGCTGAACCTGATCCATTATCTCGACGATGGTAACCTTGGTTCCGAACGCGTTGTAGATGGTCGCCATCTCCATACCCGAGGCACCTGCGCCGATAACGAGCATTGAGGAAGGAACGCGCTTGAAGAAAAGCGCTCGTTCGGCGTAAAATATGCGCTCGTTGTCCGGCTCGATATTGGGCAAAGGCGTTGGGGTGGAGCCTGTAGCTATGATGATCGAGTCGGTATCAATATCCTGAATAACCTCTCCCTTTACCTGAACTCGGGTCGGCGAGATTATCCTGGCAGTGCCTTTAAGAAGCTGTACGCCATTGGTCTTAAAAAGGAACTCGACCCCTTTGACCAGCCTGGTAACCACCTGCTCCTTCCACTGCTGAAGCTTTGCAAACTCAAGCCCGGTGTTGCCGACCCCCAGGCCGATGCGCTGGAAGAAACCCAAGGATGCCCGCACCTCGGCGGCATGACACAATGCCTTGGTGGGTATGCATCCGGAGTTAAGACAGACCCCTCCGATTACCTGCTTCTCGACAACCAGCACCTTCTTTCCAAGCTGAGCAAGCCTTATCGCCGCCGGATACCCTCCTGGCCCTGCACCGATGATTACCACGTCATATTTCATCTCAAACTCCTCTTGATTCCAAAAGTCCCATAGATTTTATAGACTTCTTGCCTCTCCTCCATTCTATCATTTACCCTTGGGATGTCAAGCCGCAAATCAAGATATCATCTCGTAGGGACGTACCTTTAGGTGCGTCCGTTCCTTTAATCGGGCGGACTTAAAAGTCCGCCCCTACGAGGCTCCAAGATGTCAATCACAGAGTCCTTGAAAGAACAGAGGTGTGTTACGGGATGTTACGGCGTGTTACGGGGTACGGGGTGTTACGGGCGAAAGCGCGCTTCAACCGCTCCGGCTCCGGCTTGCGTGTAAAGAAGGAGATTACAATGAGCGTCAGGAGGCCGACGATTATGCCGGGGATGAAGCCGTGGATGCCGGATGAGACGATCGGCTTCCAACCGATCTTTGCAAGAGCCTGCCATAAAAGGGCCACACCGGCTCCTGAGATCATCGAGGCCAGCACCCCGGCCTTTGAGGTGTGCTTCCAGTAAACCCCGAAGAGGATCGGCCACAGGTTGGTCGAGGCTATTACGGCCCAGGCAAACGCGGTTATCACGAGTATCAGATCGGGCGGGCGCAGCGCGATCAAAAGCGATACAACCCCTGCCGCAAGGCTTACTATCCGTCCCCACATCACCAGCTTGCGCTCGCTCATCTTGACGCGAAGCCCCTTCTGCACCAGGTCGCGCACCACAGCAGATGAAACGATGATCAATATAGCGGCAAAGGTGCTCATCCCGGCGGCCACCACACCGGCCAAGAGCAACCCGCCAGCCCAGCTGGGAAGCACGTTTTTCACCAGTGTAGGTATGGCAAGATCAGCCAGCTGTCCCTGTGGAACGTTAGGATAAAGTTCGGCTAGATTGGGGTAAAGCACCCTGGCGATGGCACCGTTGAGATACGGCAGGAGCGCTACCGAACCGCCGACCACTGCAAGCACCGTACCTATGCGCAGAAGGTTGGCTTTTTTGATGGAATAGAACCGTATCACGAGCTGGGGCATTCCCCATACACCGAAGCTCACGATCAAACAGTAACTTATGAGCCCTGCCCAGCCCCAGACACCGGGTGTTTTCATGAGACCGGGGTTGATTGCCGCAAGCGAGGCGTTAAGGTTCTCCAGGCCGCCGACTTGTATCAGCGCGAACACGGTGAGAAATATAAGGCCGAAGATCATAATCCATGCCTGGACGAAGCTCGTCCACACAACTGCCAGGTAGCCGCCAACCGCGACGTAGAGAAGGATTATGGCACCTGAGACAATAACCGCCAGCCAGTAGGGCCAGCCCATGAGGACCTCAAGCGTGTTGCCCATCCCTTTGAGCACGGCCACGTTGTAGATGGTAAGGAACAGGATGATGATTGCGGCGGAGAAAAGTCTGGCGGAGGGCGAACCGAAGCGTTCGGCAAAGAAGCCTGGAACGGTTATGGTATCCAGACGGTGTGTCATGCGGCGAAGCCTGCGACCCAGCACAGCCCAGGCCAAAAAACAGCCCACAAGAACGTTGATGGCCCCGACCCAGATCGAAGCCATCCCAAACTTGTAGCCGAACCCTCCGCCGCCGATGATAAGAACCGACGAGTAGTAGGCGGCAACGAACGAGAACGCGGTAACCCAAGGACCTATCCTACGGCCACCAAGGAAGTAATCAGAACCTTTCTTCGCGCCCCGCCCGGTTATCAGACCGATCGCTACAACGGCGACGAGGTAGCAACCGAGGATGAGAAGATATACCAGATTTCGGCTAAGCTCCATCCTCGTTCTCCCTTCTGGGTTTTGCAAGGATTGCCCAGATTATGGCCGCAACGATAGTAGCCGCGGTCACCACTATCGCCAAAAACGTCAACCAGTGAAAACCTAAAGGTGCCATACAACTCCTCCTTGGTTGAGTTAGGCTAGAAACTATACGGGCAAAGCCGGAGTAGTCAAGTGGTTGAGGTGGATATTCGGGATTCCCGCGCGGTCGTGGAACGGACGCGTGGGGTATTATCAGAATAGCTTTATCGCAAGGACGAATCCGAGGAAGACGATAGAAACCATGGACATGAGCTTTATGAGGATGTTGAGTGATGGGCCTGCCGCGTCCTTGAACGGATCGCCAACGGTATCGCCGACCACGCCGGCCTTGTGGGCCTCGGATCCCTTGCCTCCGTAATGCCCGGCCTCGATGTACTTCTTCGCGTTGTCCCACGCGCCGCCCGAGTTGGCCATAAAGATTGCCATCGCAAATCCGGTGGTTATGGCACCCACCAGCAGACCAACAGCGCCTTCAAGTCCGATCAGGACTCCTACCACAACTGGTGCGAGAATCGCCGAGAGCGCAGGCAAAATCATCTTCTTCTGAGCGGAAACCGTGCAAATATGTACGGTCTCGGCGTAGTTGGGCTTGGCAGTACCCTCCATGAGCCCTTTAACGGTATTAAACTGATGCCGGACGTTCTTGACTACGGACTGTGCTGCACTGCCTATGGCGCGCATGATTAACGCGGCGATGAGGAATACAAGCATGGCGCCGAGGAAGATACCGACCAAGAGGCGCGGGTTGGCAAGGGAAAGATCGAGGCTGGCGCCGTGCAGGATGATCTCGTTGCGGTAGGCCACCACCAGCGCCAGCGCGGTGAGCGCTGCCGAGCCGATCGCAAATCCCTTGCCAGTGGCCGCGGTTGTGTTACCGAGTGCGTCCAGAGCATCGGTGCGCTCACGGACAATTGGTTTCAGCCCTGCCATCTGGGCGTTGCCACCTGCGTTATCGGCAACCGGACCGTAGGCATCGGTGGCAAGGGTGATGCCTAAGGTAGAAAGCATCCCTACCGCAGCTATGCCAACGCCGTAAAGACCGTTATCAAAGCTTGCCGCTCCTCCGGCAAAGAAGAAGGCACCGAGAACCGCTGCCGAAACCACGAGAACCGACGGCGCGGCAGAGATCATCCCCACCGAAAGCCCCTCGATTATTACCGTGGCCGGGCCGGTCTCGGCTGCACGCGAGATGCCACGCGTGGGTTTGTAGTTGTATGAGGTGAAGTACTCGCTGAGGACCCCTAACAACACACCGGCAACCAGTCCGGTGAGCACGGAGAAATAAATACCTATGCCCTCTACACCAAGAACAAAACGCACGACAAAGAACGCTCCCACCGCAGCAATAAAGGCAGCCCCCCAAGTTCCCCTGCGCAACGCCCACAAAAGCGCGCTCTGCTTAGCGCGTTCACCGCTACGAAT
Organism: Candidatus Stahliibacteriota bacterium; assembly: GCA_030670165.1. GTDB lineage: Bacteria > Hydrothermota > Tepidihabitantia > B3-TA06 > B3-TA06 > B3-TA06. The sequence goes on from DAOVCF010000061.1 coordinate 8,660, forward strand.
AAGAAAAAACCCAATAATTGAAGACCCTAACCCTACAGCTGCAATAAGTACTGGCAAAAGTACCATCTTCAGACCCATATCCGCTTTGAGTCCCGCAGGCAGGGCTGCCGTAGCAGCCGCGGCAAGCGCCATGGTGGCAATAAGAGAGGCGTAGTAGGATTCGTAAAGATCAGCACCCATTCCGGCCACGTCACCCACGTTATCACCTACGTTATCGGCGATCACCGCAGGGTTGCGCGGGTCGTCCTCGGGTATGCCTGCTTCGACTTTGCCTACGAGATCGGCACCTACGTCCGCGGCCTTTGTGAATATCCCTCCGCCTACACGCGCGAACAGCGCCTGGAAGCTTGCACCCATCCCGAAGTTAAGCATGGTAGAGGTAATGATGGGCAGCCGCTCGACCACAGGCTTCGCCTTATATATCTGGTTGAGCAAAATATACCAGATGGAAAGGTCCAGCAAAGCCAGACCAACCACCACAAGCCCCATGACCATTCCTGAGCTGAACGCAACTCGCAAGCCGGAGTTGAGGCTATCTCGAGCGGCGTTGGTCGTCCGCGCCGAGGAGTTCGTGGCCACCTTGAGGCCGATAAATCCTGCAAGCGCGGAGAAGAAACCTCCCGTAAGAAAAGCGAAGGGAACGGGCTTGGGTAGAAGATTGAAAACAAACGCCAGAACGCACAAAACCGCAAATATAATCCCGAAGAAGATCGCCACAACACCGTACTGACGTTTGATGTATGCAGCCGCTCCTTCACGTACCGCCTGGGCGATAGCCTTCATCGCAGGAGTTCCTTCCTCGCGCCTCAGGATGCCGAGTACCAGTATGACGGCAAAACCCAGGGCTATAATCGCTCCCACAGGAGCGGTCAGGAACAAAAGCTGCATCTTCTGCTTCTCCTTGCTTAACTATCCAAGAATTGAGCGGTTAAGCGGTTAGTCTACTCCGTCTCTTCGGCCTGTCAAGACAATTATGTAGAGTATAAGTAAGCCTCAACCACCGACTTGACAACTCCACCTGGACGCATAAAGTTCTATCATCCAAAGGAGACAGCATGAATACCTCTAATCTCCCTTCAGAACGATCTATTTATGAGGAAAGACGGTTGGCAAGCGGCGTAAGTGTCCTGAACCTGAACCCGGATAACCCGCTTTTTTGTTCCACGATACGCTCAAAGCTGAGCCTGGAGCTTAACCGGATACTCTGGGTTCAGTTTACGCATCGCTGGCTGCCCTACTACTCCGGCGAAAGAAAGTGGGGGCGTTCCTTATACAACCATTCGTTTCATCT
>DAOVCF010000129.1 GCA_030670165.1 Candidatus Stahliibacteriota bacterium
AGTAGAATGGTTTTTACGAGTCAAAGTTTACGTGCCAAGATTCCCCCGAGGCTACTTTCCCTTTGCCAATGAAACACTCAAAATAGCGGCCCGGGACGTTCTCCTCAACCTGGCCTGGATTTTCATAGCAAGCTGGGCGGCGGCCGCACTTGCCCTTTTTCTGCATTATGTAATCACAAGACGCAAGTTCAAGACTCGTTATCTTTTTAATATCCCCTGGAAGGTACTCGGTCGTTTCTTCTTATGTGGGTTAGCAGTTTGGGTAGGATCATGGGTATTATTCCAGATTATCCGTTTAACTGGAAGTTGGCTTCTTCTCATTAATTTTGACCGGATACTCGAAGGCCTTACCTTCTGGGTAAGTATCTGGCTCATAATAATGCCTTTTGCAATGGCGGTTGAAAGAAAAGATATCCTCCAGGCGTTTGGGGAAAGCATCACCTTAACAAAGTACAACATACTGAGGATCGCACTGGTATGTGTTATTCTGGTCATGCCGGTGGAGATTTTCTGGTTTCTTATGAGGTTATTATTTGACTGGCTGGCGATCGAGCGTGGAGGAAATCTGTTTTGGAAGCTACGCTCCAGGCAGATTATTTATTACCTCTCCAGGGTGTTTATGAATGTTGCTATGTGGTCGGTGTGGGGTGCAGTTTACGCCAATCGGCGCAAGCTTCTCTTGAGGAAATCGCCTAGGCGCGCAAAACAAAGCTGAAATCCCGTTTTGATGACTCAGTTATAGTCTAAGCCGACCTTTAACTCATCCTCTTTTCAATTCTTCCTCGTCAAGGGGAAAGATTGAATGTAAGGGCTGACCTTCATTATTTTCTTGCGATCTTTTATCCCGAAGGGATAAAAGGAGCATTCTATTTCGTTATAGCCTCGTAGACCTCCGAAGGATCGACCAACGTAACCCCTTCAGCCATCTGCCTGAGGTACGATCTGGCCGACTCGTGTTTTTCCTTGGGAACGATCAGATACACCGGAATCTTGTGAGTCCGGCATGCGAAGAGTACGTCGCGAAGACCTTCAGCCGAACCCTCGGGCGGGAAGATCTTGTGCAGATATCCGACAACTGCGTCCACGTTATCTTCCTTGGTCAGATGATTTATGTATTTCCCGTGGCCGTCCCAGCCGTTACCCAGGGGAAGGGTGCCGTGACCTTCTAAAACCAGTTTGGATAAAAGATCGGGATCGGTGCCTTCCAGATATCCTATAGTCTTCATATCCTCCTCCTTCATGTTGAAGGGTTTAACTTTTAGTTTACTTGAATACTATAAGAAGGAAATGAACCCCTGTCAAGGGGTCTTTATACCTTTTCTTGACAACCGGCCCTGTTTTCTGTAAGCTTCGCAATGCGAAGAGTACTGCGTTGGTTGTGGCTGCCGCTACTTGCTTTAATGATAGTGGCCTGTGTCATTGGTGTCAAGACGGGTGATCTGGATGAGATACTGCGCAACGCCGTGATATTGTGTTTATCCTGCATAGGTATCGGGTGATGAGAAGGATTATCGTTCAGATATTCTCCGCGCTGGCGATGAACGCCAACCTGGCCGGGTTCTGGGGCAGGATCTTGGAGAAGCTGGGCAAGATGCCCTCGCCTTTCATGACAAAGATAATCGCCGCCTCCAACAACGTGGTTGAAACCACCACCAAGAGCGTGTGTGTACCCGGTCTCAACTGCTACTCGTGCCCTGCTGCGACCGGCGCCTGTCCAATGGGATCGATTCAGCACGCAATCGCGATGAAACAGGTTCCCTGGTTTGCCGCTGGCTCCATGCTTGCGATCTCGACCCTGGTAGGACGTTTGCCCTGCGGGTGGCTCTGTCCGTTCGGATTCCTGCAGGACCTTTTGTACAAGATACGCACCTTCAAGCTCAAGCTTCCCTACTGGACCCACTACCTCAAGTTCGCTTCTCTTGTGATCATAGCCGGGTTGGTTGTCTTTCTTACCGGTGAGACGTGGTTCTGCAAGTTGTGTCCTGCTGGCATACTTGGAGCCGGGATACCTCAGGTGCTCCTGGATCCACAGCTGCCGCGTCTCCTGGGATGGATCTTTACCACGAAGCTTGCCATCCTGGCCCTAACCCTTACGCTTTCCGTTTTTACCAAAAGGCCGTTCTGCAGGATCTGTGCTTTGGGAGCTATCTTCTCTCTGGGCAACCCTGTGAGCTTCATGCGACTGCGCGTTGATAAGGCAAACTGCAACCAGTGCGATATGTGCTACAGGGTTTGTCCGATGGGTATCAGGCCGTATGAACATCCGCAGAGCACCGCATGCATAAGATGCCTTGAGTGCACGCGCTGCGAGCTGATTGATTTCGTGCCCGCGTTCAGGATGCCTGATCCAAAAAAGAACGTTCTAAGACGAGCCTCAGCAAGGGTCTAAGATGTGTATTCATTCCAGCAAACAAAATATAAAAGCTTGTTCGGGGTCCCCGCGGGCTTGCGCAGCAAGACCGTGGGGTGACGTATGAGGTTCGGTCTGATACTGGCCGCGGGACGCGGCGAGCGGTTCGGCTACCTGAAGCAAAAGGTGATGCTTGGCGGGCATCCTTTGGCGCTGTGGAGCATCCTCGCCTTTGAACAGTCGCCTGCCGTTGACCTCATCGTGATGGTCACCGATGAGGATAGTGTCAAGTTCTTCGAACACGAGATAAGGGAACGCTGTATCGAAAAGATTGAAGCGGTTGTGCCGGGCGGAACAGAACGCATTGACTCACTGCGTGCAGGTTTAAAGGCCCTGCCCAAGGAAGGCTTCGTGGCTGTCCACGACGCCGCCCGACCCTTTGTTCGTGCCCAGGAGATAACCCAAGGATTCAAAGTGGTGGAGACAAAGGGCTCTGCGATCTATGCAATACCTGTTACTGACACGATCAAGTGCGTTGATGACGACGTGATCCTCGAAACCGTTCCCAGAGATTGTCTGTACCGGGCGCAGACGCCGCAGTTCTTCGGCTTGCCGATCTTGAGACAGGCTTTAGCAAAAGCTGAAGCCGAAGGATTTATAGGCACCGATGAGGCAAGCTACGTGGAACGGCTTGGAGAAAAAATCCATATACTTCCAGGCCGGGAGGAAAACATCAAGATCACCTTCCCTCAAGACCTTGAACTGGCAGAGAACCTGCTGACTGCAGGTACCTGCCCCTGACGTGCAAGCGGTGGAAAACGTAGTCATACTTGGATCGACCGGAACAATCGGACGACTCAGCGTCGAGGTGATCGGTTCATTGAGAGATCGCCTGAAGATAATCGGGTTGGCAGCCAACCAGAATATAGAACTGCTCAGCTCCCAGATAGCTGAGTTATCGCCGAGACAAGCTGTAGTGCTAAACGAGGAGAGGTGCATTCAGCTATCCGGCAGTGCAGATACCGAGATTGCCTGCGGCAGTGAACCGCTTGTTAACCTCGCGTCCAATCCCGAAGTTGACATCCTTGTTGTAGCCATGACGGGCACTGCGGCCCTGGATGCGGTGCTTGCCACATTGAGAGCGGGGAAAAGGGTTGCTCTGGCCACAAAGGAGATTCTGGTAAGCTTCGGGAAGTTTATCCAACAAGCATTACAGGAGGGTAATGGGGAACTCCTGCCCATAGATTCAGAACACAACGCCCTGCACCAGTGTCTGGACGGAAGGGACCCCTCAACGATTAGGAGGCTGATACTTACCGCATCTGGTGGACCTTTCCGCGAAAAGGATTATACCGGGGCTGCACCTGAAGAGGTGCTTGCTCACCCCACATGGGAGATGGGCGAGCGGATAACGGTAGATTCGGCAACGCTCATGAACAAGGGGTTCGAGGTAATCGAGGCGCACTTCCTTTTCGGGGTGGAACCTGAAAGGATCGAGGTTCTGGTGCATCCGCAATCGATTGTTCACTCGCTGGTTGAGTTTACCGACGGCTCGGTGCTTGCCCAACTCTCCGTGCCCGACATGCGGCTGCCTATCGAATACGCCCTTCTTTACCCCGAACGCGGCCCCAGAATTGTATCCCAGCTCGATCTGGCCGAGGTAGGGTCACTTGAGTTCGAGAAACCGGACCTTGGACGTTTCCCATGCCTTGGGTTTGCTTATGAAGTCCTCAAGAAAGGCGGAACGGCTCCGGCTGTGCTGCAGGCGGCGGATGAAGAAGCAGTCGAGCAGTTCCTTAAAGGCAAGATACGCTTCGAGGATATTCCTGAGTCGATTCGGAAAGCGATGAAGAGCCACCGGCATATCAAGGAACCGTCGATATCACAGATACGGGAGGCCGAGCGTTTGGCAAAACAGTTCGTAGAAAAGGAGATCGATGCAAATCGTTTTTGACATACTTATATTCGTCGCCGTACTGCTCCTGCTCATAGGTTTCCACGAGTTCGGACATCTTATAACGGGTAAGCTTGCAAAGATTCCTGTTGAAAAGTTCTCAATAGGCTTCGGCCCGGCCATAGTGAAGTGGAAGAAGAAAGATACCACCTACCAGCTTTCGGTTGTCCCTCTGGGAGGCTACGTGAAGTTCAAGGGTGAGGATTTCGACGACCCTGAGGGCTTCTTTGCCTTTCCCTTCGGCCGCAAGGCTATAACGACTGCGGCAGGAATAATAGCCAACTTCCTGCTCGCCGTTATCATATACTTCGTGATCGGTTTGGGATGGGGGGTCGAGTCGCCTCCGGCAGTGCTTGAGTTTGACGAATCATCACCCTTTGCCCAAACCGGGTTCCAGCCGGGCGACAGCGTCATTGCAGTAAACGGGAAAAAAATCACTGCCATCTCCCAGTTCGCCAGCATGCTCTCGGATAAAGATACCATTGATGTCACCGTGATTCGTAGCGGAGAACGTCTTGCTCTAAAGCTTCCGCCTGCGGATTCCTTCAACCTGAATATGCGGTTGCCTGCTGTCATCGGAAGAATAATCGTTAGGGGACCTGCTGACAGAGCAGGCATCAAAACTGGAGACAGGATAATAGCCGTCGACGAAGAACCTATCAATACCTGGAACGAACTTCTTATGGCTGTAAAGAGTGCTGACAGTACACAGGCGCTTGGCTTCAAATGGCTCCATAAAGGCGACACCTTAAGTGCCGCGATTACGCCGGAGAAGATAAAACTCACCGGGGATTACGGAATAGGTGTTATTGTTTACGTTCCCACAAGGCCGCTAACCTTTGCTGAGGTCATTTGGTTACCGATAAGACGTACGGGCGAGGTAACCTTTCAGATATTTACCCTGCTCGGCAAACTAATAACCGGCAAGGAATCGGTGCGCAATCTCGGCGGGGTAATACTCATTGCAAATCTATCCGCCCAGAGCAGACGCTGGGGGCTGGACCATCTCCTGGGTCTTCTTGCATACCTCTCGATAAGCCTTGCCATAATCAACCTCCTCCCAATACCCGCGCTGGACGGAGGGCGAATCCTCATGTTCGCTATCGAGAAGATAAGCGGCAAGAGATTCGGCAAGAAGACCTGGACCATCGCTATCAACATCGGCTTCGTTTTAATCATAGCACTCCTCGTACTCACCGTTTTCAACGACGTATTCAGACTTATCACCGGAGGGTAGTTGAAGCTCGGCTGGCGAATCTTCTTTGTCACGCTTTCGGCCGCGGCATTTGCCGCAATATTCTTTGCTCCCATTCCGGGGATGGATGCAGCCGCGCGGCACACGCTTGCTGTCTTTGTTCTGGCTTTGATCCTCTGGGTATCCGAAGCCATACCCTTATACATCGCCTCCCTGGTAATCGCAGCACTGCTTTCAATCTTCGTAGCTCAACATCTTCCCGTCGCAGACTACAAGATTTTCCTCGCGCCGTTCTTCTCACCCGTGATTCTTCTGTTCCTGGGTGGATTCGTT
>DAOVCF010000027.1 GCA_030670165.1 Candidatus Stahliibacteriota bacterium
GGACATGGGCGTAGGGGTAGCCGAGCAGCCGCCCGTAACTCACTACACCGACTGGGAGGTAGTTACCTCAATCGGCCCACAGATCGTTCTGCGTTACGCGGATCGTCCCGAGGGCTTCCACGCTTTTGTCTTTGACGCCACGGGCCGCAAGGTGGATGAGTTGCACTCAGACCTAACGCAAGGCACCATCACCTGGGGCGAGTGTTACGGGTGTTACGGGCGTTACGGGTGTTACGGGCCTGGGGTTTACTTTATAGTGCTGAAGTCCGCGGGAGCAACCAAGGCACAGAAGGTAGTGTTGATTCGGTAACCCTCTTCCCAGTCCTCTCCCGGTAGAAGAACCCGAATAATTAAACGGGCCGACTTTTTTTTACCCCAGACGTCTGCTTCCCGCCCCATCATTTTACATTTTGCAATTTGCATTTTGACTTTGCATTCGCGACGAAGTCGCGTTCTTGTCCACCTTTTTTCACCCCACAAATCTACTTCGTAGCTTTGCGGGGACCCCAAAATTTTGTCCAACTTTTTTGACCCGGAAAAGCCTCATCAATCCCTGGGAGGAATGGTTCTTTTCTATTGACAAATCCCCACAAGTGTGCTAAACTGTTAGTTGTTATGAGATTAGACCGTTTTACCCAAAGGGCGCAGGAAGCGCTGGGGCTGGCACAGTCCTCTTTAACTCGCTTCCAGCACACCGAGTTCGACGCGCACCACCTGCTGTGGGGTTTACTTACGCAACAGCAGGGGCTTGTGCCGCAGATTCTATCGGAGATGGGAATCGCGGCTGAGCATTTTTCCGAGCGTCTGGAGCGCGAGCTTGATCGCCTGCCTAAAGTCACAGGCGCAGGCGGCGGGACAGAACAGATATACCTTGCTCCGCGTCTTAAACGTGTGATGGATCGGGCGTCGGAGGAGGCCGGTCGCCTCAAGGACACCTATATCGGTACAGAACACCTCTTCCTCGCCTTGACCGAGGAGCGGGAAGGGCTGGCCGCCCGGCTACTTGCCGACTTCGGTATAACCACCGACAAGATCTACCGGGCTCTGCAGAAGATAAGAGGCAGTCAGCGGGTTACCTCGCCAGACGCGGAGAGTCACTACCAGTCACTCAAGAAGTACACTCGCGATCTCACGCAACTTGCAAAGGAGGGTAAGCTTGATCCGGTGATCGGGCGGGACGACGAGATACGCCGGGTGATCGAGATACTTTCCCGACGCACCAAGAACAACCCTGCGCTCATAGGTGAGGCGGGTGTGGGTAAGACCGCGATAGTTGAAGGGCTTGCGCAGCAGATAGTGGCCGGAGACGTCCCGGAGACGCTGCGCGACACGAAGGTCCTTGCACTCGACATGGGCCAGCTTGTTGCCGGCACCAAGTTCCGCGGCGAGTTCGAGGAACGCCTGAAGGCGGTTCTTGCGGAGCTCAAAGAGAATCGCGGTAACGTTATCCTGTTCATAGACGAGATGCATACCATAGTCGGCGCGGGTGCTGCGGAGGGCGCGCTTGACGCCTCCAACCTTCTCAAGCCCGCCCTGTCACGGGGCGAGATACAATGCGTGGGCGCTACCACACTCAAGGAGTACCGCGAGCACATCGAGAAGGATGGGGCTTTGGAGCGTAGGTTCCAGCCCATCTACGTGGACGAGCCTACGATCGAGGAGACGATCCAGATACTCGCAAGGCTCCGCGATCGCTACGAGGCCCATCACGGGGTGAAGATCGCAGATGATGCCATCGAAGCGGCGGCCAGACTCTCGGCACGCTACATTGCCGGAAGATATCTTCCGGATAAGGCGATCGACGTGCTCGACGAAGCGGCGGCCCATCTCAAGCTGGATATCTACTCCTTGCCGCCTGAGATCCGCCAGAAGGGACAGCGTCTGGCAGAGCTTACCCGTGAGGGGCAGGAGGCGGTCAAGATACAGGATTACGCGCGTGCGGCACGGCTAAAGGAGAAGGCTGATCGTATCCAGGCAGACTACGTTAAAGAACGCAACGCTTACCTCAAGGATAAGGGGATAGGCCGGACGCTCGAAGCTCAACATATTGCAGAAACCATCTCGCGCTGGACAGGGATACCGGTTGCAAACATGCTCAAAGGAGAGGCCGAAAAGCTTTTAATGATGGAAGAGCGCATCCACGAGCGGCTCATTGATCAGAACGAGGCGGTTCGTGCGGTTGCAGACGCGATTCGCAGGGGGCGCTCAGGGCTTTCGGACCCGAATCGTCCCATCGGTTCGTTCCTCTTCCTCGGACCTACCGGCGTGGGCAAGACAGAACTTGCCCGAAGCCTTGCCTGGTTCCTGTTCGACGACGAGGCGGCGCTCCTGCGAATGGACATGAGCGAGTACTCGGAGAAACACACCGTTGCCCGTATCGTCGGTGCCCCTCCGGGCTATGTGGGGTACGAGGAAGGAGGTCAGCTTACCGAGGCGGTGCGCCGAAGACCGTATCAGGTTATACTTCTCGACGAGGTTGAGAAGGCGCATCCTGCAGTGTTCAACATACTTCTTCAGCTTCTGGACGACGGACGTCTTACGGACGGCCAGGGTCGGACGGTTGACTTTGCCAATACCGTGATTATCATGACCTCAAACATCGCTTCACAGGAGATACTTAACAGCGGCGGCGAGATTGCCAGGCAAGCACTCGATCATCACCTGAGAGCGAGCTTCAGGCCCGAGTTCCTGAACCGTATTGACGAGATAGTGGTGTTTAAGCCGCTTACGCTGGAACATATGGGTTCTATCGTGGAGCTGCAGCTCGGGCATCTTAAGGAGAGAGTGCTGGATAAAGGGATAGAGGTTAGTTTCTCAGACGAGGTAAAGGAGCTTTTGATACGCGAAGGATTTGATCAACGCTTCGGGGCGCGGCCCCTTAAGAGAACCATAGAGCGGCTTGTTGCCAACCCTCTGGCCAGGATACTTATAGAGGGAGAGGGACGACGTTCGTATCACGTGAGACTTGAGGAGGGTAAGTTGGTATTTGATAGCGAAGAGACATGAGGTTTCCAAGGGAGAAACTGGTTCTTTTTTCGCTGCGTGCCGAGTTCGTCGATCTCGATGAGCTGCTGCACTTTGCCAAGAAGCACCGGGCCTTCAAGCGTTCCTATTACGTTATCATAGACTACCCGGATTCCTTCGATATCATGCTCGTTCGCCAGGGGGAGCTTGCAAATATTGTGCGTGTGGCCAACAACGTCCCCAACAAAGAGCTCTCCCTCAAGGACGTAGAGAACAAAATCAAACACACCGACTCCTCGCTTGTTAACGTTGCGTTTGCTGACGATCAGCTTTTGGCGATGATGACTGTCGGCTTGCGTGATGAAAACGTTATTCGGGAGGTAAATGCTCGCAGCACGCCTGCGCTGAATCTCCTGCGTGACCTGTCGGTGCAGAGCTTTTCAGGCATACTCGTGATAACTCGTCGCAACGAGAGGTCCTACGTTCTTGTTAAGGAAGGTGAGGTTTCCACCGTATATCTGGCTCCGGGCGGGCGAAGTCCCGATGACCTCTTGAAGTACCTGAAGGAAGGCGATTCGGAGCTTTCCATAAAGATCATTCGCGAGGTGCCTGAGGAGGCGGCATACGCAACATCCGCTCAGGTTGAACTTTTGACGACATCTGCAAACCGTTTGCTTGAGGAGTTCACGGCGATCCTGGGACGCAACATCGTGAAGAAGATAGCAGAGATCTCGATTAAAGGTGTTGCCAAGGAGTATACCTTTTTCGAGGGCCTGGCGATCACAGATGATGCCAGGTTCACGGGCGAACCAAAGGTGGATCCAGACAGCCTGGTTAAAGGTTTTGCCGCGTTCTTCAACCTGCTGGCGGACTCGCTTTCCACCATCTCCGGCGGCAGACACATCACCGTCTTCCGCAAGGCTCTTCAGGACTACCGGTTCGCGCTCAATAACCTCAAGTTTTTTGACCATATCAAAGAACAGATCTTTTGATCCAGCGAGGCAGTCTATACGTAGTGAGCACACCGATAGGCAACATGGCCGATATAACACTGCGGGCGCTTGAGACCTTGAAGGTGGTCGATCTCATTGTATGTGAGGATACCCGTCGTACCAGGGGTTTGCTTGCACACTACGATATCCACAAACCCCTTATCTCTTATAACGACGTAAACAAGGAAGCGCGAACCCCTTCCCTTCTGGCAAAACTCTCGAACGGCGAAAGCCTTGCACTGGTCTGTGATGCCGGAACACCTGCCATATCAGATCCAGGCTTCTACCTGGTGCGCGAGGCCGTAAAGCAAGGAATCAATCTTGTTCCCATCCCTGGTCCTTCGGCTATCCTTGCCGCCTTGGTCGTCTCCGGCCTCCCCACCGACCGGTTCCTGTTCGTTGGATTCCTCTCGAAGAAATCGGGAAGACGCAAGACCCAGATCCGTTCCTTTGCCGAAGAACGAGGTACCATAATCCTTTATGAAACCGCACTTCGTTTGCCCAAAATAGCTCGTGATCTCCTTGAGGTTCTCGGTCCTGATCGCCGGGTTGTGCTTGCGCGTGAGCTGACCAAGCGCTTTGAACAGGTGGCACGCACCGATCTTGAGAATCTTCCCGAGACATTAAAAGAAATCCCCTTGAAAGGAGAGTTCGTTGTCCTGGTATCGGGAAACACGAAGTAAGATTTATACAGGCTTTCGGTGGCTTCTCTCGCCGCTGGTTAAGACATTTGTCAGGTTAGAGATGCCTCCTGCGGTTATATCTGCAGCCGGGATTCTGTTCACCGGCGTGGCTTTTATCCTCATGTACCGAGGTTATGCAAGTGGTGCCATAGGTTTGATGCGTGCCGCAGGTGGGGTTATCCTTTTTGCCGCCGCCTGGGATACCGTGGACGGCGAGGTGGCGCGCGCACTTGGAAAGACCTCACCCAAGGGAGCATTTCTTGATTCGGTGCTTGATCGTCTCTCGGAGTTCATTATCTTCCTTGGGATCTTTCTTTTCTTCGGTTTCGGCAAACTCGACTGTGCCTTGCTGTTTGCCCTTCTTTTCGTCTCTTACTCTATAAGCTACATCCGCGCGCGCGCCGAAGGGGTGGGCATCGACTGTTCGGTTGGGGCCTTTGACAGGGCCACCCGGGTTTTCATTATAGGGGTGGCCTTAATTGCTATCCCGGCCCACATGAATTGGGTAATACGAGGCCTTCTTGCGGGCACCGCATTCACGGCTGCGAGGCGGTTTATCCATGTCCTCACAAGAAAAGCCAAGGCCTGAGCGCGCACTTCTGGTAGCGGTTGCTCCGGATAACCGCTCGCGCTGGGACGTGGTAGACAGCCTTGCCGAGCTCGCCGCTCTGGCCGAGACCGCCGGTGGAGAGGTTGTAGAAAAGATACTCCAGATCCGGCAAAAGCCTGATCCCCGCAGCTTCGTGGGACGCGGGAAGCTTGCCTACCTTAAGGCGGTCGCAAGTCAGCTCGATATTGACCTCGTGATCTTCGATAACCCCCTTACCCCTACCCAGTTGCGATTCATTGCCGAGGGACTCAATCGCCGCACTATAGACCGAACAGCGTTGATACTCGACATCTTCGCTCTTCATGCGCGCAGTGGTGAGGCCAAGACCCAGGTTGAGCTTGCCCAGCTCGAGTACCGGTATACCAGGCTTACAGGCTGGGGACGCGAGCTTTCGCGTCTGGGAGGTCGTTCAGGCGCGCTCGGCGGCCGTGCCGTGGGAATCGGCACGCGCGGCCCTGGAGAAACCAAGCTGGAGGTGGACAGACGCCGCATCCAGGAGCGGATCAGCCGTTTGAAGAAGGAACTCGATCACATCGAACGCGAGCGGGACACCCAGCGAAAGCGACGCAAGAGGCTTTTAACCGTTACCATGGCAGGTTATACCAACGCCGGGAAATCGACCCTTCTCAACGCACTGGCCGCAGAACACACCACGGTCTCATCCCACCTCTTTTCCACCCTTGATTCTACAACCCGTGTGGTTGAACTTGAAGAAAACATCCCCATGCTCCTTACCGATACGGTGGGTTTCATCAAGAACCTGCCTACCCAGCTCGTTGCAAGTTTCCGGGCAACGCTGCAGGAGATATCCGAAGCCGATGTTGTGCTTCACGTGGCTGACGCGAGTGATCGGCATCTCGATCAAAAGATAGAGGTTGTTGAGCGCCATCTTGTCGAGTTGGGTGCAGATCAAATCCCAAGGGTGCTTGTGCTTAACAAGAGCGACCTCTTGTTCGACGAGGCGGTAGCGGAAAAGCTGTCCCGACGATACGAAGAGGCGATTCTTGTATCGGCCCTTCACTCCCATGGTCTGGAGGGTCTGCACAGACGTATAAGTGAGCTCGTCGCAGGGATTCTAGTGGAGCTGGAGGTCAGGATCCCCCACTCATATCCCGAGTGGGAGCACCGTTTCTACGAAGCAGGCGATGTGCTGGAACGGATTGAAGAACCCGAGAGCGTGACCTTAAAGGTCAGGGGATACAGGGCCCTGCTGGAGGGGTTGGATAAGGAGTTCAGGAGTCTTCTAGCGAGCGCTGACAATTGATGCAGTGCTTTGCATAGGATACGTAGGCCAGTCTTTCCTTTTGAATCTTGGCCCCGCAGCGTGTGCATATTCCGAATGTGCCGTCGTGGATGCGCTTGAGTGCCTCGTCTATGGCCCGCAGGGTGCGTGTCTGTTCTGAAGTCAAACTTGCCTTAAGTTCTCTCCGATAGGTTTCACCGGATTGATCGGCCATATGAAAGGTGAAACTTGAAAGGTCGCCCGATGCTTCGCGGGCCAACTCGGCGAGTTCCTCTTCCTTGACACCTATCTCTCGCAGCAGGCGCAGTTTCTCTTCGAGGAGCCTGCGCGCATATCTTTGCCTGTCACGTTTGGTCATCGGTTATGGCCTCATAGCATTTGTCGCAGATCTCCGGGTGGTCCTGATGGCCTCCCACACTTTCAGACCACAGCCAGCAGCGCACGCATTTTTCCCCTTTAGGCTTCCGGACTGCTATCGCCAGCGAGTCCTTCCTGCTTGCTTCCGGCGTCTCGTCCCAGGTCACGAGATCGACCTGTGAAACTATGAATAGCTCCGCAAGTTGTGGTTCGTACTTGCGAAGCAGATTGGCCAAAGCCTCGTTTTTGGCCGCGAGGTTCACCCTTGCGTCTATTGACGCTTTGAGATTCCCGGCGCTGCGTTCGGATTCCAGAGCTTTGAGGACCTCGTCGCGTACAGTCAGGAGCTGGGAGAACTCGTAGGCGAGCTCGCGATCCTCAAGTTCGGGATTTACCTTGGGGAAGCTGAGCAGGAAAACACTCTCTTCGGTTTTTTCAAGAGGAGAGGACCGGTAGGACTCCTCCGCAGTAAAGCTGGCCAATGGAGCGAGCACACGTATAAGTTTATCCAACGCTTCGGCCATCACCGTCTGGGCGGCTCTTCTGCGCTCGGAGTTTTTAGCCCTTGTGTACAGTGTGTCCTTGAGCACGTCAAGGTAGAAACTTGACAACGTCACGCTGCAGAAGTTGTATATCGCTTGAAAGGCATGGTGGTAAGCGAAGCTGTCAAAGCCATCCCTTACTTTTGCAATCAGTTTATGCAGCTCGTGCAGGATGTATCGCTCCAACGGAGGGAGTTTTTCAACCTCGATCCGGTGCTCGGAGTCGAAGTCTGCAAGATTCCCAAGCAGGAAGCGCAGGGTGTTGCGGATCTTTCGGTATGCGTCGATTACACGGTCAAGTATCTCCTGGCTTACCCTTACGTCGCGGGTAAACTCCGAAGAAGCCACCCAAAGTCTCAGGACGTCTGCCCCGTAATGATCCACGATATCTTTGGTAGAGATGTAGTTCCCCAGCGACTTATGCATCGCCTTGCCTTCGTGATCCACCACCCAGCCGTTGGTGACCACGGTTGAGTAAGGAGTCGTATCCTCCGCACCGAGACCAGTCATTAGCGAGACGTTGAACCAGCCGCGGTGCTGATCCGGTCCCTCCAGGAAAAGATCAACCGGCCAGCGCAGTCCTTCCCAGTTGCGGCAGACGATCAGCGAGGAACAGGATGAATCAAACCATACGTCAAGGATATCCTCTTCCGGCCTCAGGTCCTTGCTTCCGCACTTGGGACAGGCCACGTCCTGGTAGTGCTTCATTACATCCGGTTGGAACCAGAAGTCCGCGGAATGTTCTTTCACCAGATCAGCTGTGCGGTTTACAAGATCGGCGTCAAGTATCGCCTCGCCGCAGTCGTTGCAGTAGAAAGCCGGAATGCCAACACCCCAGAACCGCTGTCGCGAGAGGCACCAGTCAGGACGAGTCTGGATAGCCGCCTTGATGCGCTCATAGGATTCGGACGGTACCCACTTCACCTTCTCGATCTCGGCCAAGGCCTTCTCACGGTGCCCCTCGTGATCCACGTTCATGAACCACTGTGGGGTGGTGCGGAAGATCAATGGTGAATGGCAGCGCCAGCAGTAAGGATACTGGTGCTCAAACACGTCCTGTTTCAGAAGGTTCCCGGCCTCTGTAAGTGCGGCCAGCACCTCTTCGTTGCCACGCTGTAGATCCAGTCCTGCAAAGCGTTCCCCTGCCTGGCTGGTGAAGCGTCCCTCCTCGTCCACCGGAGAAAGAATCCTAAGCCCGTATTGTTTGCCGATACGGAAATCGTCTTCCCCGTGTCCGGGAGCGGTGTGCACGATGCCGGTTCCCTGATCCGCGGTAACGAAATCACCCTCCAATACCGGCGAGGGGCGATCGAAGATTGGATGTCTGAAAACGAGATTGGCCAGTTCGTCGCCCCGGACTCGTTTCACAATCTTGATCTCTTCTTCCTTCCAACCCAACTCCTTGGCTGTCTCTCGGAAAAGCGCCTTGGCTATCAGGTATCGTTCCGATCCTTTTTTGACCACGTAGTATTCGAAATCCGGTCTGACGGTAACCGCCAGGTTGGCTGGTATTGTCCATGGTGTGGTGGTCCATACAATGGCATAGGAGCCTTCCTTATCACCGCCGAAGATCCCATCAGGATCCTGGTGTAGCGGAAAGCGTATCCAGATGGAGTGGGAGCGTTTCTCTTTGTACTCGATCTCTGCGTCGGCTAAGGCGGTCTGACAGGTGGTGCACCAGTGGATGGGGCGCAGATCCCTGTATATATAGCCGCGCTGCACCAGCTTGGCGAATATTCGCAGGATTTCGGACTCGTACAGAGGAGACATGGTAAAATAGGCGTTGTCCCATTCACCCAACACACCCAGGCGCTTGAATTCCTCGCGTTGAATATCCACAAACCTCTTCGCATACTCCCGGCAGCGCTTGCGAACCGCCAGGCGGTCAATCTCGATACCCCCTTTGCGGAACTCATCCAGAACGTTGTTTTCGATGGGCATACCGTGGTTGTCCCACCCGGGTACGTAGGGTGCAAAGTAGCCGTTCATGGAACGGTATTTAATTACAAAGTCCTTGACGATTTTGTTGAGAGCCAACCCCATGTGGATATTCCCGTTGGAGTAGGGCGGGCCGTCATGAAGGATATAGGTCTCGCCGGATTTCCGGGCGTCGATCATACGTTTATAGATACTAGCTTCCTGCCAGAATTTTAAGATTTCCGGCTCGCGTTCCGGCAGTCTTGCCCGCATCGGAAACCCCGTGCTGGGTAAATGGATGGTATCCTTGTAGTTCATCAATCCTTTGGGGCGTAAAAGATATAGATGAGCGTTCCCACTATTGCGGTTACCAGCAGCGGTTCCCACAGGCTGCCTGCCGACGACGAAGTGTAGTACTCCTGGGTTAACGGGGAACGCACCAGGTCCAGTTCGCTTTCCGGGAACACGCTTTTCTGTTCGTCAACAAAACGCTGCTGTGAAATAATCCTGTTATCCTTCATCAAGGTTATCTCCACGTCTGCCTGTACCCATCGCTCGATTATCCTGCGTCCCAGGAGCAGCTTGCGGTAGCTGCGTTTATGAACCACACGCAGTTGGTTTACAAGGTAGCGCAACTCCACCTCAGGCTCGGCACCGAGAGGTGCGGAAAGGTAAACCTCTATGCCGCGTTTTTTTAGAGTCTCGGCAAGCTGCGTACGTACGAGGTATCCGGCATCGTCGGAAGAGTATCTGGCGTCGTAAAGGACTACGCTTTCGATACCCTCAAGCCCCTTAAGATCTGCAAACATCTCTGAAACCATCGTCCTTGCCGCGTTCCAGTCGGTGGGGGTTCCGGCCAAAATTGTAAAAATCAACAATGCGCCCATAGCCGCTAATTATAAGGGAAGAAGTTTCAAAGTCAAGAGCCTTGATTGCATAGCCGGCAGTTACTTATGCGTCATCTGCATTCTTATATCCAAGCCTGAAGCCATTCTGCGGCCAAGACGCTCGCGCAACAAGGTTTTCCAGTCATCTACAACAATCTAATCGCCCTGGCCGCCGCAATCACGCCGCGCAAACTCGTCAGGTTTACATCGAACTCGTCACAATTAAGCTGGACAAAAATGGGACAAAAGGTGGACAAGGGCGCGACTGCGTCGCAATTTTAAAAGTCAAATTGCAAATTTTAAATTGCAAAATGATGGGACGGACACGGATGCGAAGCGGACGTCCGGGGTTAAAAAAAGCTGGTCATTTTGGGGTATTTTTGAGCAAAACCCGGCGCAGACCTGACCCAAGGGGGTTGACAAAGAGGTAGTTTAGGATATAGTGTGGCAGGAGAATGCTAATGGACGATTTCCTTAATAAGTACCACATCCACGATGCGCGGGAGATTTCCCGTTTGTTATCCAAAGAAGGATTCGTAGATGTCACGATAACGTCACCCCCTTATTGGAACCTTAAGAACTATGAGTGCGAGAACCAGATAGGTCACGGCCAGAAATACAAAGCGTATCTAGATGATTTGGAAAGCGTTTTTGAGTCCATCTACAATATGACCAAAGACAGTGGCTCGCTTTGGATCATTAGTGATACCTTCAAACGTAAAGGAAGGGTCGTGCTTTTGCCTTTCGATATTTCAGCAAGACTGGAAAAGGTAGGTTGGAGGCTTCAGGACATTATCATTTGGACAAAGGACAAATCCCTTCCGTGGTCGCATCAAGGGAAGCTTAGGAATATCTTTGAATACATAATGTTCTTTTCCAAAGAGCGAAAATTCAAATACCGTTTAAGCCGTGTAAGAACAATTGATGGCATAAGGGATTGGTGGGTTAGATACCCTGAACGCTACAATCCTAAAGGAAAGGCTCCGGCCCGTAACTGGGAATTTCCAATACCTACTCAAGGGAGTTGGTCGAAAAACGGGATAAGACACTTCAATCCATTGCCACCTAAACTTGTGGAGAGAATACTTTTACTCACTACGGACGGAGGGGATGTTGTTTTGGATCCTTTTAGTGGAACTGGAACTGTGCTCGCTCAGGCTAACGTTATGGAAAGGAAGTATATTGGGTTGGATCTCAACCCCGAATACCAAAAGAGATTCTACGATAGGGTCTTACCTTTCATTTGCAAGTCGAGCAAGGATGCTACGGATCAAGACAAAAAGGCGAGAGATTTTAAGCTCTTCAATAGAAGTATACCTAAGCTGAGGATGACGAAGTATCCGAAAGAAACCTTAAGGCTATATACTGAGAAGCACGGCGAAGTTGATTTGGAAGCGATAATTACGCTAAAGGGCAAACGCCTTAAGGTGATATTTCTTTTTCCTAAAGGCACTCAAGTACCAACAGACTTTATTTCAAGAGTAGAGGAACGTTCTAGGAAACCACCTTTGTCGAAATACGGCATAACGCCAGAGTTTGCGGCGTATTCAGCAGATGTGGCTTCGGAGGCGTGGTTAAGAAGTCAAGGATTAGGCACAAGGAAGTATGTATATGTTTATACTGAGGGGCGAACTTATACGTGGTGGAAACGGATAACTATTAAGGAATGGGTGACGCTCGTAGGCAATGAGGTATTCACTTGGGCATCAAAGCGTCGCTATCCGCCGATTGTTAGCGATATTGATGTTGACGTAGATCCCAAAAATCCTTTCAGACATCCTGAGGAGGAAAAATGAGCGCTGAAAAGGATAAAGGCGCCGCCTTGAATGAGAGGGTATGGAAGTTATTTGAGAGAGCTGGTTTTGAAACCAAGCCTAGTTCCAACGATCCTTTTGAAGAGAGCGTAGAATTGTCACCAAGACAAACAAGAACGGTAGACCTTTCTGCCGTAGACAAAAAGCTGGGTGTTAAGATCATAGGATGGAACAAAGCTAGGAGGGAATTAAAGGAATCCTTGACTGTTCATATTCATGATTACAAAGAACTCCAGAAAAAAGCGACAGCGAACAGCGTTTTATTCGTATCCACGGGGAAGGAGGTATCTCCTACACATAAGCGGTATGCAGAAGAACAAGGTATGAGAGTATGGGGGGAGGAAGAGTTGCGTTATTATGAGGCTGTAGTAGATGCAATAGGGATCTACGCTAAATACGAAATGATACATTCATTTGGCATAGAAACTCAAGAAGAGAAATCGATCCATCCTGTTTTTGCATTAAGATTCCACCAACCCCATTCTAACTCTGAAACAAATTTGTTCCTTTTTACAATCCCACCAGAGAAGCTCTTAAGGACATGTGTTATATTCAGGAGGGCACAGGGGAGTGGAGACACTTATCAAAGAATGGTACGCAAGGATAGATTGCAGAGATTCAAAAAATTCATAACGCAACCCAATGAGATATTACCTCCTAATATAATTGTTAATTTCACAGAGAGGGCGAATTGGAGACCCTTAAAGATATCGCCAACATATGAAAATGGTCAACCGATTGTTCTCGCGAGAGCCAAGGATTGTGAGCTTGGGGTATTGAGCATCCCTATGAAGTATGCATCATTAGAATTGATCGATGGGCAACATAGACTTTATGGTTTTGTTGGGACTGAGCCTGCAACAAAAGAAAATTTTAACCTTGTGGTTTTGGGACTGGAATGCCTACCTTTCGATAAGAGAAGAGGTACATTCGTAGCTATAAATGATAATTCGCGTCGAGTAGACCCCAATCTAGTCGCCTTTCTTAAATACACCGATGTTGAAACTGAATGCCAGAAAGATCCTGAACTTATGGCTATCAAAATAGTCGTGGAACTTAACAAAAGTGATCCTTTCAAGAAAAGAATTCGGCTCCTTGATATTGGAAAACAGAGAGTAACTCTAAAAGGATTTTCGGGGTATGATCTTAAGAGCGTAATAGGACCTCGAGGCCTTCTTCGTAAATTCTACCCCGAGAACCAATCCACCAAGTATATCTCAGCACTTCGAATGTACTTTGGAGTACTCAAAAGTCTGTTTGAGGAAGAATGGAAAGCCCCCGAGAAGTACATTATATTTAGGAATAAAGGTATATCTGCCTTTCTCAAATTGTTGAAATCAATACTCAAAACCTGTAAGGCTACCAAGACGACTTTTTGTCGAGCTGTTGTCAACAAATATTTGGGGGCCCTTAAGGATAATTGGAAAGGTGGGTGGGACATGGATAGTCTTAAGAAATCATACGTAGGTTCTCAGGGGTGGAAGGATTTCCATCGAGATCTCATTAGGGCTATCAGGAAGAAGTATCGTAAGTTCAAGGAATAATCCCCCATTTGACGCCCTGAGCCAATCACCCCACGCGGGCGGCGTATGCACTTGACATTTTAAGACCCATGACTAAAGTTTCGCAATGATGATAGTTCTGCTGGGACTGCTGGCTTTCGGCCAGGCTCAGGATACCAACATCTACCTGGGGATGGATGTCAACATAGCTCAGTTCTCACGTTACTGGGAGCGAGTGTACGAGACCTCGCCCTCAGGATTCCGCACCTCCCAGGGATGCCACGACATGAAGCTCTGGTATCAGATCT
>DAOVCF010000028.1 GCA_030670165.1 Candidatus Stahliibacteriota bacterium
CTCCGCCCCTCGCAATGACAATGAAGGATTAGCGGCGTCTCTTCTTCTTCCGCTTCTTCTTGCTCTTGGGACGTACCCGTACCTTACCCGCCCCCATCATGCGAGAATCAACCCCTGCCCCTTTGACCATCCCCTGCATCATCTCAAGCTGCTTTATTAGCTGGTTGACGTCACTCGGACTTGTGCCTGAACCCTTGGCGATTCGCAGCTTGCGGCTGCCCGAAAGGATATCCGGGTTGCGCCGCTCCGCAGGCGTCATCGAAAGGATAATCGCCTCGGTGCGCTTTATCTCGGCAGGATCGAAATCTTCAGGACTCATCCCTCCCGTCATCCCTGCAGGAAGCTTGTCCATAAGCTTCGAGAGATCGCCCATCTTGGAAAGCTGTTTCATCTGAGCTAAAAGATCCTCGAAGTTGAGCCTGTCCTCCATGAGTTTTTCGGCAAGCTCGGCGCTACTCTGCTCGTCAACGACCTGACGCACCTCCTCGGCCACAGAAACGATATCGCCTTCGCCAAGGACACGGGCGGCGATGCGATCGGGATGGAATATCTCAAGGTCCTCGACCCTCTCCCCTACTCCGATGAAGTAGATGGGCAGGCCGGTAACGTGCCTGAAAGAAAGTGCCGCACCGCCACGCGCGTCGCCGTCAAGCTTGGTAAGGATGCCGCCCGACAGACCCACCTTTGCGTGGAACTCCTGGGTCTGGCGAAGCGCATCCTGACCTACAAGGCCGTCGAGCACGAGCAGGGTGTAGGCAGGGGAAAGCTTGGATTTGATCTCGGCAAGCTCGGCGACCATCTCCTCGTCTATGTGAAGACGCCCGGCAGAATCAATTATGACCAGTTCGTTATTTGATTTCTTCGCGTATTTGAGTGCCGCGGTGCAGGTTTCTATATCGCGGGATGTAGGTTTTGGAGGCCCAAAAAAATCTGCCTTGGCTTTTTTAGCCAGCGACTCCAGCTGCTCGACCGCAGCAGGCCGCTTGATGTCCGCGGCGACCAAAAGTGGGTGCTTGCCCGCATACATCTTTGCAAGCTTTGCCGCCATTGTGGTCTTGCCCACGCCCTGGAGTCCGAGGAGCAAAATAAGGGTCGGAGTCTTTGTGAATCCCAGCTTCTCGGCTTTGCCCCCAAGGAAGAGGGTCAGTTCCTCGTATATAACCCGCAGCGCCTGCTTGCCGGGCTGAAGCGAGCTGTATATCTCGGTGGTGTTGAGCTTATCTTCCAGAGAGGTAATGAACACCTTGGCCGCCTTGTAGTTCGTGTCCGCCTCAAGAAGCCTCACGCGCAGGGAGCGCAGAAACTCCTTGATCTCTTTTTCCGAAAGGCTGCCCCTGCCCAAAAGCTCTCGCTTGAGCTTGGTAAACGCATCTTTCAGAAGGTCAAACATCTGTGATATTACCTTGTTGGCTTTTTTTATTTAAAGTCATTGGGGTATTTTACTTACTTCTCCTTAAAGATGCAACCTGCTCGGAAGATGTTTAATGGATATGGAGGGCGGGTTCTCTAACCCGCCAGATGCCCACACGATTGCTTCACAATCTCTTGGGGACCCCGTGTCGTTGCAAGTAATTAATGAACGCAACAAGACGCTTGTTGCACTCCAAAGTTGAATGTAGTATTTGCATTTTGCACTTTGAAATTTGACTTATTAGCCCTTGACGGCGCGCACCACCTCAGAATAGTCGTCGGATTTGAACAACGCCGAGCCTACAACGAGTATCGAGGCACCGGCGTTGCGTATATCCGGTGCGGTCTCGGGGTTAACTCCACCGTCAACCGAGATGGGTAAAGAAAGCCCCTGGCGCTCGATCTCGCGCTTTAAGGTCTCGATGCGGAAAAGCGTCTCGGGAATGAACTTCTGACCTCCAAATCCTGGAAAAACGCTCATTAAAAGCACCTGCGAGAGTTTTGGCAGGATCGGATATACACTCTCAAGATGGGTATCAGGGTTTATGCTAATCCCTATAGGCTTGCCCAGTTCAAAGAGCTTAGGCAGGGTGTCGGAATCCGCGACCTCGATGTGGTAGAGCACCTCGTCCGCGCCGGTTTCGATGAACTTAGGTGCGTAGCGAACAGGATCGGTGATCATGAGATGAGCGCGAAGCGGCAGCTTTGTGAGATTGCGGAGATGTTTGGTAACAGGCGGGCCGAAGCTTATGTTGGGGACGAAGTGACCGTCCATGACGTCGAGGTGAAACGCATCAACCCCTGCTTCTTCCGCGGCCTTGATCTCGGAGCCGAGTCTGGCAAAGTCGCAGTTAAGTATTGAAGCGGAAAACTCGATCATCTACACTATCCCCTTTCACAACTCATGCGAGCCTTCACCCCTGACCTTGAATATGGCACGCCGCCGGAACCGGATCAGGGTTCCTGGCCTACGGTAAGGTTTATCGTATCCCCTGGGCCGACCAAAACCCCGGGGTCAGGAGACTGCAGGATAACTATGCCGCCCTTGCCCGCTACCTCCATCTTACGAACCTCACCCAAGACAAGCGAGTCGGCCTCAAGCATCTCTTTAACCTTCTCCAGAGGTAGATCAATCAGGTTAGCGACAGGGATAGTCTTACCAATCGGGCCTGCAGAGATATAGAGACGGAGCCTGGTTCCCTTTGCGACGCGAATCTCCGGATCAGGCTTCATGGCAACTATTCTTCCTGCGGGAACACTATCGCTCTGCACGGTATCCACCTGCTCGATCTCGAAGTTGCGGCGCTGGGCGATCGCCGTTGCCTGCTCCATGGTAAGGCCCAGGAGATAGGGCACGCGAACCGACTCCTCTCCAGATGATACGGCAAGCTGCACAATCCTGCCTTTCTTGATCTTGGCTCCGGCACCAGGTCTTTGCGCCACAACTACTCCTTCGGGGTAGAGTGTGTCGGGCCGCTTCTCGTTGGCAACTGACTCGAAGCCCTGTTCCTCCAGGAGTACGATCGCCTCCTCCAGAGGCAGACCTACAACCTCAGGAACCTCAACCTCGAAGCCTTTGCTGACGATCAAAGGCATCACTATATAATTGCCCACTAGGAATCCCAGGAGACCAAGCCCCAAGAATCCGCCGATGACAATTCCTACAATCGCCGAGATTTTCAGGGTACGCCTACCAGGGGATTTTTCAGACATCCTAACGCAGAACCTCTGCGACCACCAGATCTATCTGCGAGCCATTTGGAGCCATCTCGCCCGCTTTGGGCGTCTGTTTCATCACAGTCCCCTGATAGTACTCGCCCGTTACCCGATAGGTTATATCGCCTACTACAAAGCCCTTCTCTTCTATCGTTTTGCGAACCGTTGAGAGCTTACGGCCCGTCACCTTGGGAACCTCAACAAGATTGGGACCAAGGCTCACGAACAACTCAACCTTGTTCCCCTTCTCTACGGTAGTTCCAGCCTCAGGATCGGTTCCTATCACCAGGTCTTCGGGTAAGGTATCGTATTTTGAGACGACGTCGGAGACGAAGAGTCCGGCGGACTGCAACGACTCGGTTGCCTGAACCAGCTCAAGGCCGACAAGCTGGGGCACCTGGATCATCGGTCTTCCACTGCTCAAAACGACGCGAATGATTCCACCAGGGCGAATAGACTTACCGGGCTCCGGGTTCTGGGAAAGTATCACCCCCTCATCAAAATCGCTGGGGTCCTCTCCTGCCGGAAGAATCACGAAGCGGTAAGGTTCAACCACCTCTTCGGCTTCGGCAACGCTGAGGCCCACTATCTCAGGGACCGGACGTGGACGACGCGCAAGAAAACCCGGGATCTGCAACCCTATGGTAACCACGGCGGAGATAAGCAAGGCAACCCCGGCACAGATAAGCACCGAGATCCACAGGGTACGGTTGTTGGATCTTTTTTGTTCGTTCATGATGTTATCCCTCCTCAATCAGTCGTTTTCTTCTTCCTCTTCTTCATCACCCGAACCTCCTAATACAAAAAGCTTTGAACCTCTGACACTGCGCAAGTAACCCTCATCCTCCACACCGGCCTTTACCTGAAGGATGTAATTGGCAGGCTTATCCAGTTTATCCGCATCCATCTCCCAAACTACTGTCTTGCCATCCGGTTTAACTGCGGCCTTTACAATAATCTCACCTTTTGGGATCGGAGCAAGCGTTCCAAGGGTCATAAGCCGAGCCTCGTATTCGCTAATCCCCTCAATGGGATCCCACGATAAGACCACCCTGCCCTCCTCGCCCTCCTCGGCCAAGACGGTGTCGGGGAGATGAAAGTTGACGCCTGCAAAAGGGATGCAGGTAAACTCCTCAAGCACAAGTGCCCGATCCTGCCTGAGCAGAAGCAACCGGTAGGTGGCCTCCTCAACGCTCAGGGTTTCAGGATCGCTAAAATACATCTCTGCGGCGAGGGTACGTAAGGTATCCACCACAATGAAATCCCCGTTAACTTTCCTCTCCACTACCACACCTTCACCATCATCTTCTGAAAGACCCTGCCAGGAAAAATTAACCGCAGCGTATGAGAATGGGCCTTCTTCTTTAGTAAGGCATACCGTTTCTGTATGCACCCTTATCTTACCGAGTTCCGTCTCGTATAAAGGCTCATCAAGTCTGTCGCAGTTCAGGGCCAGAAGGACAACCCCGGTTGCAGCCAGGATGATCATCACCACAAGATATCTTGCCATCAATCCTCCTTCTTGCGATCCGTAATCTTACGGCTATCCTGAAATATGTCAAGCGCGAAGGTTTTATTGCGTGAGTGCTCGCCCTTGATAAGATTAACACCTGAGCGCGGCAGGCCGAAGTGTTTCGCCAACAGCTCGCGGGTCTCCTGGTTAGCCTTGCCCCTCTCGGGAGCGGAGTGCACCCAGACCTTGAGGTGATCCTTTCGGAGTTCCTCAACGCGTTGTCTTGACGCTTTGGCAACCACGCGCACCTGGATCAAACGCATAACTAGCGCCCTTGAGTCTTAAGACGAATCCCGCGCCGACTTGAGGTTATAAAGTTCAGAAACTCCGCCACTTCCGGTATCGAACGCTCTTCTGCTGAAAGCTCGAGAAGCGCCTTGTCGCGCGGTCTGGGGTCCTGGTAAATCATACGGTAGAGTTTTGTTATGAGCGTGCGGCGCTCGAGCGGGAATCCGGCACGCTCAAGTCCCTTCCGGTTGATGCCCACAATCCTGAAAGGGTGGCCCGAACCCAGAAGGAACGGCGGCAGGTCCTGAGTAAGGTAGGAGTGCGCACCTACCATTGCCAGTCTGCCTATGCGAACGAACTGGTGCACGCCGCTTGAGCCGCCAAGAAAGGACCGCTCGCCGATTTCAACGTGTCCTGCAAGCTGGACCCCGTTGGCGAGGGTTACCTGCCCTCCTAACTTGCAATTATGCGAGACATGTGCGTAGGCCATGACGTATGAGCCATTGCCCACTTTCGTCGTCTCGCCCTCACCTGTGGCCCTGTGCAGGGTGGCAAACTCCCGAATCGTGACGTTATCTGCAATATCAAGAAAGCTTCGCTCACCCGCAAATCGGGTATCCTGGGGCAAACCGCCCAACACCGCGTGCTCTGCTATCGTGCAGTTCTTGCCGATACGCACGCAAGGTTTGATGACCGCATGGGAGCAGATGCGTGTCTCGGCTCCGATTATCACATCCTCCTTGATCACTGCGTAGGGACCGGCGCTTACGCCCTCACCGAGCTCTACCTGGGAGGAAACTACCGCAGTCGGATGGATATCTGGCATCTAAAGGATAAGCCTGTAAATTACAACACCCTAAGCGTCGGTATTCGAAAAAAGCCCTATAAGAAAGGTTGCCGTGGCTGCCGGCTCGCCGTCTACATGGGCTTGTGCCTCTATCTTGGCCTGCTCGGTGCGCTCGGCCTCACGGTGATAGATCAACCGGGCGTGCATCTCCAGTTTGTCGCCCGGTCTTACCGCACGGCGGAAGCGTACCTTGTCCACGCCCATGAAAACCATGTTGCGTTCCTCCGGCTCGGTGCGCGGGCCAAGGATAATGAGGCCCGAAAGTTGAGCCAGCGCCTCGATGATCAAAACACCAGGCATAACCGGGAAGTCGGGGAAGTGTCCTGCAAAGTAAGGTTCGTTGTGTGTTACGTTCTTATACCCCCAGATCTCTTTCCCCTCGAGCCGGGTTACCCGGTCAACCATCAGGAAGGGATAACGGTGATGCAGTTTGGCGCGAATGGCGTCTATATCCAAACCTGTCATCTAAGACCTCCTTGAGAAGAATTTTGATGACCTTATGTGTCTCGCGGTGACCGGTTCCGAATGCCCTGATCTTGAGCGGTGCCCGAATCCCAATTAAAGCCAGATCGCCGATCAAGTCAAGCACCTTATGGCGCAGCATCTCATCGGCGAACCTTGCAGGATAAGGAAAGCTCAGCCTGCCGCTTCGGTGAACGTCGAAGTGATAGGGAAACTCAGGGTAGTATCCGACCGCAAAGGTCCTGGCAGGGGCAATCTGGGAGGCAAAAACCTCCTCGATGTTCTGGAACCGCCGAACCATCAAACCACGATGAAGAAAAGCGTAGCTTAACCTGAGTTCTGCTGCCGGAGACACGTATAAAAAACGAGCGCCTTCGATCACCACGAGCGATGCAGAAACCTCCAGCAGCAGTCGAGAAACCCCTTGGGTAACCACCCCGGCCTTCTTGATCCCCTGAACGTAAGGCAACGCACTCCCGTCGAGAAAGGGCAGCTCAGCCCCGTCAACGTCAACGCAAGCGTTGTCTATCCCCATCCCCCACAAGGCGGCCAGGAGGTGCTCCACGAATACAAGCTCATCCTCGCCGGTCCTGAGAACCACCATGTGAGAACGAACCTGTGCATTCTCCACACAAACAGGGAAGGTGACGCTTGCGCTCTTGTCAATGCGGCGCAGGAGGAGTCCTGTATCCGGCTCAGCCGGACTGACGCGAACCCGGCTCGAGCCCCCACTCCACAGGCAGTGACCGCCAAGCTCGAAGGGGACCTTAAGTGTCTTTTGTAGACTCATCTCTAAAAAGCCGCGCCTGCGCGCGCAAGCTCAGGCGGTGGGGGCGGGCAGGTATGCCTGAAACCACGGCACCGGCCTCGATGTCCTTGAAAACGGCGGACTTGGCAAGCACTACCGCGCCTTCGCCGAGGCGGACGTGGTCTTTAACCCCTACCTGACCGGCAAGCGTAACGTTATCCTCAAGGATGCTCGAGCCGGCGATACCGCATTGTCCGGTTATAAGACAATTCTTGCCGATTCTCACGTTATGTGCGATGTGCACCAGGTTGTCTATCTTGGTTCCCTGACCGATTCGCGTCTGGCCCACAGTGCCGCGGTCGATGCACACCCCTGCCCCGATGTCTACATCGTCCTCGATAACCACCCTGCCCAGATGCGGGACGTGTTTGTACGATCCGTCGGGATTCTTGACGTATCCAAATCCTTCGGAGCCGATGACCGAGCCTGCGCCGATCTTCACCCGTGCGCCTATCTGAGAAAGCGCATGGATGGTCACGTTAGGACCTATCAAGCAATCCGGGCCGACCTGGGCCTTAAGGCCAACGTAGGTGAAGGGCAGAAGTACAGACGAGGAATCAACCAGGGCGTAATCCGATACGTAAACGAGGTTCGGAGATTGTTCCTCTGAAGCCTGTGGAAACGTTTCCAAGGCTTTAACCCAGGATTGACGCACCTCGTGGAGGGAAATAATGGAGCGCGCTGAAAACCTCTCAGGATGCAAGCGTGTGATGACGCAACCTGCACGAGAAGCTGAAAGCTCTGCTGCATCATCCCCATCGTAGAAGGTAAGTTCATCAGGCAACGCCTCCTCAAAAGCAGCCGGACGCACAAGCTCTACCCCCCCATCCCCCAAAAGCTCCCCGCCTAAGAGTCTGGCCAATTCACCAGCGATCACAACTTACCCTCCGCTTTAGTTACTCCTATCTTCAGAGCTTGCTATCCCTGCATCACTCTTTGCCGGCAATAAGATAGGCCTGAAGCTTAGCCGCAAGCCCGCTTACCTTCTGCTCAAACAGGGCCTCTTCCTTCTCGGAAATCCTGTCGGTAACCGGTGGAAAAACCTCATCTTCTTTGGGTTTAAGAAGCTTTAGGGTCACCACGATGTCACCGCCTTGTCTCTCGACCGTCCCCATATAGACGAACTCTGCATCCAGATGTCGGCCTATCTCCAACGCGGTTGCCTCCTCCAGCTCACGATCGAACGAACCGCCGTATTGCAAAAGCATCGGTTCAACCTCGTGATCTGCAAGAAGCTCAAGCCTCAGCTCCTGCTCAAACTGTGAGACAACCCTCATGACCACCATGCGTACCCTTCTGCCGAGTTCCTCAGACTGACTTTTCTCATCCAAGGCGGCGATACCGAAAATCGCCACCTTCTTCTTGGCGCCTGAGGCGATTGCAGCGTATTCACGGTTGAGCTCCTCGATAACCTGGGAGGTAATATCGAGCGAGACGTCGGCGTAAAGGAGGCTTCCTGCGGCTACGTCGAGCACGATCGAAATCCCTTGCTCTTGGGCGATCTCTTCGATCACCTCATTCATTTTGTCGATCACCGGGGCAAAAAGCTCGCGGTGCTTCTGGTCCACCTTGCCGTCCTTGCCCCATATATCCTGCCCAAACGTCTCGAGCTGGTGTCGCATGGCCGTAAGTTCCTGCTGTCTGGCACGCAGCGCCTCCTCGGAAAGCATGGGCTGCTGTGTCTTGAACTCGTCCTCCGCGGTCTGATAAGTCCGCCTGAGTGAATCCAGTTCGAACTTCCACTGGAATACCGCCTGGTCAAGGGTGGCACGTGCGATCTTTGCATCCTCAAACTCGTTAAGGATCTTGTCCGAATCGATAAAGGCGATCTTGTCCTGCGCCGATACACAACAGAACGCTAAAAGCACCCCTATGATTGTAGCTAAAGTTTTATTCCCCATAGCTTGAACTTTAATGCCGAGAACGCATTTGTCAAGCCGTCACCGCTCGTAACACACCAACCCCTTCGGACTTTTTATTCTACTGAGGGAGTATGGGAAGGTGGAGTTACAGAGGGGGGAGTTGACACATTCACATAGTTAAGTATTCTAAACAAACCAAACCCAAAGGAGGGTTTATGAAAAAGGCGACATTATTGTTGCTCGCAGTGGTGATCGCGGCTCTCGCATACACCCCTAACTCATTCCGTTACTCCTCAACCGCAGGCATACTCTGGGACGACTACGACTGGTTCCTGGCTGATCCTGCACGCATCCCTTTAATCGAGGGCTATCAGCTCTACACCAACCTTGCCAACTTCGTTACCGCGGATGAGCATCCCCTGTCCGATTCGATCGGATTCCAGGGACCCGGCTTCTATCTCATCGGAGGCAAAGGCTGGGGCCCGCCTCTGGGCGCAGCCGGGGTGTTCGACACCCGGATGCTTAAAATCGCCGACCCTACCGGAATCGGGGATCAACTGGGACATGCTTCGGAAACAGACACAAACTATACCGTTGATCCAGACGACGGCTCGATTATCGGAACCGACATCTCTACCCAGGTCGTAGACGCATACCACACCCGCAACGACTTTGACGGCTACTTCGGCCTTGGATATACGCTCAGCGAAACGTTCAGCCTGGGGCTTGGATACTATCATGGTAGTAACAAGACGAGCTGGTTCCCTACAGACAACAATCAGATCATCAGCAATTATTCGTACACCACCGGCTTAGACTCCTACGATACCAGCTACTCCTTCAACGAGACAACGACCAAGGAGATGAGTAACCGGATAAAGCTGGGAGCCTGGACAGAGATAGATTACTTCCAGCTTTCCGGCTACCTGGGCGCGGATATCTTCAGCGGCAACAACGGACTTGACAGCCTTTACCGCTACTCCCTGGCTGAAAGTTACCCCGGACTGAACGCGAGAACCGACACAATGCTGAACAACCTTGGAACCTGGCCTTACTCAGGCATGGGGATACCGGTTGAACTTCTGGGCATCTACGAGATTGACGAGGGCCAGGAGATTTGGTTCTCCGGCGGCGTAGAGTATCGAACCTGGAAATGGAAAGAAGGCGCCGGTATCACGAACGTCAGCATGGACACCCTGCTACAGGACTACGAGGAGGCGCCCGATACCTTCACCCGGACTACGGCCAACATAGACTCAACCCTTACCGCAGGCTCCGGCTCATACTCCGGCCTGGCTTACAACCTCGGGGTCAAGGGCGTCTTTGCTATAAACGAGATGGTCACATTCGGACTCGGGGTGCACTTTGTAGGCTCTTCCGGAAGAGACTCCACCTATAACGAACACACCGATTTCAACCTCGCTTCGCTTGACGACGGCGACGGCATGGGAGAGGTCACGGACGTTACTACGACCACCCTTAAGACCTACTCAGACTACCTGATTAACAAGGCCTCAAGCATGGCCTTTCACTTCCCGGTAGGGGTCGAGTTTGCGCCCATCAAATGGCTGGCTCTTCGTTTGGGCGCCACCTACGTTCACGAGATGAGCACCTACCGCACATGGGCCGAGGCAATAAGTGCTATCTATACAGAAACTTACACTCAATTCGGCGACGGCACCAGCGATGCCTCCACTACCTACCTCCCCTATGACATTGAACATGCCGAGGGCGAACAGAAAGAGACGCTGGATAAGGTAACCTACGACTTCGGGATCGGGTTCAAGATAACCGAGAACTTCCAGATCGACCTGATGGGTTTTTCCGACCTATTGGATATGGGCAACTGGCGTCTCTCTGCTGTATTCAAGTTCTAAAGGCGATTTTTGCGAGCGGCGGTTTTACCGCTGCTCGCTTCATCTTAAAGGATTAAAGGAGAAGCGTTGATCAAAAGAGCAGCATTCCTCTTATGCCTGGCTGTTCCGTTACTCGCAATAGATTGGGCTAACCCCGCCTCGATGGATCCTACGAGTGTGGAGCCTGCCGATGTCTTCACCGCCAATCCAGACAGCCTACACATGCTTGCCCGTGAGGCTTACAATAAGAAAAACTACATGGAGGCCGCCCGATACTACCTCGCGGTGGCCCATTACCAGCCGGATAACGTAACCGCGATCTACAACCTGGCCTGCTGCTACGGATTAGTGGGTGATGAAGAGCGTGCGGTCGCATTCCTTAATGCCGCATGGGAGCGAGGCTTCAGTGATCTCGAACATATAAAGAAGGACCCTGACTTCGAAAAGGTTCGCAAAGCTGAGGCCTTCAAGGAACTTATGGCAAGATTCGAGGAGGAGACAAAAGAGGAAGAGGAGGCCGGCATAGGATCATTCTCATTCCATACCCAAACGATCCAGCTTGCAAGCCTTATCTATCCCGCTGATTACGACTCCACCAAAGCTTCTCCCCTTCTTGTGTTCCTTCACGGACGTGGAGGAACGGCTCAAAACTCCATGCATCTATTTACCGATGTGGAAGAGCTTGAGCAAAGCGAGGAGATCGCAGCAAAGCTCTCTTCATATTTCATCTGCGTCCCTGACGCCCCTTATCCACTGGATATAGGGGCAGAGATCGGCCACAGCTGGGTGATTGAGGCGGCACCCGACGGCAAAACGAGACGCCTTTCTTTCGAGCGCTCGGCAGACCTCGTCATGGATATGCTGGATGATCTGCTTGCCCGTTATCCAATCGATACCACAACGGTCTATCTCTTCGGATTCTCTCAGGGCGCGGGGTTGACCTATATGGCAGGGCTTGCGCATCCAGATCGCTTCGCCGGCATCGCTTCCTTCGGAGGGTGGCTCGATGATAAGCTGACCGACGAGGTACTTGAGCAGGCCAAAGACCTGCAGGTATTTATTGCTCATGGAACCAAGGACCGATCGGTTCCTTACAAGTTAGGCAAGAAAGCCTACAAGCGGTTGGAGAAGCACGGCTACGACGTTACCCTGGAAACCTTCGAGGGCGGGCACTTCATCCATCCTGAAAAATTCCTTGCCATGCTCGAATGGATGGAGGGGAAATAAAACTAATCCTTCGCGTTTACTTGGTGCTCGGGGTAACCCTCTTATCTTTTTGTGATCAAGAACCTAGGTTTACCTCTCCGCATCCATACGAACACGGGATGAACCTGCCATCCTGGCGGATAGATGGCTATGAAGCAGATGAGCTTGATGAATCTCTTGCCGACCTTGCAGATTGCGGCGGAGACTGGGTTGCACTGGTTCCAACGTGGTATCAGGAGAGCGTCAACTCCACCGATATCCATCGCACCCAACGCACGGCCTCCGACTCCAGTCTTATTCGAGCCATCCGGATAGCTCGCAGGTATGAGTTTCACCTGATGCTTAAGCCCCACCTTGACGTTGAAACTGGAGAATGGAGAGGGAAGATCAAGCCCTCTGACATCGATGCCTGGTTTGAATCTTATCGCGAGATGATCCTGCACTACGCCGATATCTGTGAGGAATACGGCATAGAGAGGCTTTGCGTCGGTACTGAGCTTAACTCCCTTTCTCGTGAACCCCAGTGGAAAGAACTAATTGAGTCTATACGTAGCCGCTACCCAGGAGAGCTAACCTATGCCGCCAATTGGGATGCTATCAATAGTATTGAGTTCTGGGATGTCCTGGACTTTGCAGGGATCGATTTCTTCGCACCACTTGCTTCCCGGGATAACGACGATGTTGAAGTATATCTAACAAATCTATGCGAATGGTTCGACCGCCTCGACGGTTTTGCCGATAAGGTTGGAATCCCGATCATCATTACGGAGATAGGCTTCAGAAGCATAGCCGATACCCCGCAAAGACCGTGGGACTGGAGAAGCGAAGGAGTCATGAGCGAAGCTGAACAGGCGGAGTGCTACCGGGTGGTGCTTGAGGCCTTCCCACGTAAACAATGGCTGGCGGGCATCTACTTCTGGTTTTGGAGTTCTGATCCTGAAAACATCTCTCCTGGCGGTTACTCCCCCCAGGGGAAAGAAGCCCAGGAACTCCTGAGGGAGTTCTGGCGATGAGCGTACTGACTGTAATTCTCTTAATGTATCTACCTGCACCGGTTCAACCAATCCAGTGGGAATTAAACTCTCTGGAACTCTCCTTTAGGACGGGATACTACGGTTCCCGCTATACCACTCAGCTTCTTCCCGAACTTCGCGCCAACGGCTGTCTGCATGATCTTAACTCTCGTTTGGGCCTTAAGGTGGGCTGGCCTTTAGGGATTGGACGATGGATAGTTTATCCTCAATGCGGCGTAAGCCTAAAACTCCTGTGTTTTGCCAGCCTGGGGTCCTCCAACTGGGAGGTTGGGTTAAGCGATGTGAGTATGGGGGCAGAGACCCGTATCTTAGACCGTCTTTCCCTGCACCTCGATGTTGCAATACCTACCGGGAACTACGCCAATCGACTGGGAGAAGGGTTTTGGGCAGCTACCGCAGGAATCGGATACAGGAAAGAAAAGTTTTCCCTCCAACCCAATTTGCTGTGGCGAGGTGAAAATCCTGACGGGATTGATCCAGGCGATGGAGGAGTTCTCCAAGCGAGTTATCAACTCCCCAAAGGTTGGTTTCTTACGTCTTCACTTACAGCGTTTCTTCCCGATAGAGGCGGCCCGTTTGATCTTCATGATCGATTTACCCTAAGTTGGTCAGTAAGTGCTGAAAAACAATACAAAATAGCTCCTAACCGGGCTCTGAATCTTTGTCTGCAACAGACCCTTTGGGGTCTGGATACCCAGATCTGGACAACCTTGGAGGTCAGCCTTCAAAGATTGGCAAGAGATAAGGTAAAGGAGTAGAATGGATGGAGGGGAAATAGAGCGATTGACAGCTATCCGTAACCGTTATATACTCCACAGATAATCGAGGAGGTTTACATTATGAGGATCATGGTGCGA
>DAOVCF010000186.1 GCA_030670165.1 Candidatus Stahliibacteriota bacterium
TGAGCAAATCGAGGTTGCTGCGGAGGCCTGGGAGAGGATTAAGAAATGCCGCGCCATGTGCGAGAAGAAGATTGCCGCCCACGAGGTGATGTACGGGGTAACAACCGGCATAGGCGAGTTCAGTGAGGTCGTCTTGACCCCTGAGCAGACCCAGCAGTATCAGAGATATTTGATCTATTCACACGCGGCAGGCATCGGCGAGCCTTTACCAGAGGACGTGGTGCGCGCCGCCATAGCCACCCGCATCAACGTTCTGTGCAACGGTCTCTCAGGCTGCAGACCGGTGATCGTTGACACGTTAGTGGCGATGCTGAATAAGGGAGTGCATCCGGTGATGTGCAAACGCGGCTCGGTTGGCGCCTCGGGAGACCTTTCACCCATGGGTCAGATGGCTTTAGTTCTCATGGGCGAGGGCGAGGCGTTCTACAAAGGCGAGAGACTTCCGGGTGCGGAGGCGATGAAGCGGGCAGGCATCCCCATTATTCAATACGAGGCCCGCGACGGACTGGCCACCATCAACGGCTCAAACGTGATCTCGGGCTACGGTTGCCTGATGATCCCGGAGACCATGCGCTGGCTGAAGATGCACGATGTGGCCGCGGCCATGACCATGGAGGCTTTAAATATCAACACCAATTGCCTTGATGAGCGGCTGCACAAGGCCAGAGGTTATCCCGGAGCCGTCACCTGTGCAGCAAACATCCGCAGGATCATGGAAGGTTCAAAGCTTCTGGAACGACCCGGCAAGCGGGTGCAGGATGCCTATAGCCTGCGCTCCACACCTCAGGTGGCCGGCGCTGTGCGTGATTCGTGGCGCTTCGCCCGCGAGATGACCGAGATCGAACTCAACGGCGTTGGGGACAATCCATTATTCTTCCCGGATGAGGAGGAGGTGGTGACCGGCGCAAACTTCCAGGGTACGCCCTTGGCCTTCGGCCTGGAGGCTTTGGGATTGGCCATCTCAACGGTCTCGGTGCTCAGTGAGCGGCGTCTGAATCGGCTCATGAACCCGGCTCTATCCGCCGGACTTCCTGGATTTTTGACCAAGGGCGGGGGCATGTTTTCAGGACTCATGCTTTCCCAGTACACCGCGTGTCAGCTGGTGAACGAGCAGCGGGTGCTTTCCAATCCTGCGGCCAACGGCTCAATCCCTGCCGCGGCAGACCAGGAGGATTTCGTTTCAATGGGCATGACCACCGCCATAAAGACCCGCCAGATTCTGGACTTGGCCTACGGAGTTTTAGGGATCGAACTTATCGCGTCGGCGCAGGCGTTCGATTTCAGAGATGCCGAGCCATCGCCTGCATCCAAGGCCGCCTACGAGGTGATTCGAAAATACGTGGCGCATCTGGACGAGGACAGGCCATTATATGACGATAACAACAAGATGGCTGAGGTGGTTCGCTCCGCCGAGATACTGGAAGCGGTTGAAAAGGTTGTAGGTCCCTTGGACTAGAAAACCACAGATTGCACCGGTTAACACAGATTAAGGCCGGCGCGAGCCGGCCTTCACTCTTCATGTCATCGCGAGGGATAGAATATCCCGAAGCGATCTCATAGCAGATGCAGATAGTGATTTATTCAGGTTGTCATTAGATTTTATCTTTACGGAATCCTATCGGTTTTCTCTTCCCTCCAGTTGGGGCCATAATCTTGCGGAGAGCATCGAATACTATCTTGGACTTGGCATCGTAACGTTTTTCTAGTTCCTCGATTTTTCTTGCCAGTTTCTCGTGGGATATGAGCATCCTGCGCATCCTTACAAACGCTCTCATGATTTCAATGTTTACCTTAACAGCCCGCTCACTTCGAAGTACACTAGAGAGCATTGCCACGCCTTGCTCTGTGAAAGCATACGGTGGATAGCGCCTGCCGCCCCAACTTAAGGTCACAATTTGTGACCTCAAGTCTGTCGGCGACTATGCAAATTGCCCCCGGGGGAGGGGTGAACACTATGCACTTTGAGGGTAGATTAGTGCACTGTTTTATAACTTGGCTGTAGTTTTGTTTGAGGTTCAGAGCACTACTCTTCCTGTTTAGAAGTAGGTTCCTTCTCGTTGGGTTCGGGCTTTCTTGCACGTTTCCCAGGCTGGGGGACTTTAATAGTGCTCATTGCCTTTGCCGCCGCTTCATTTAACAGTCTGCCAATGCCTTTATAAACCTCCTCTCTACCCACCAGAATTCCAGTATCTTTACGTAGATTGCGTCTTATGACTTTAAAAGTGTCATCTGTGACTATTGCCGATAGCAATGAACTCGGCGCAAGTACTTTTACTCGTGTCCAAATTTTACTCAGACCGCCTCGTTTGATTAACCTATAGCTAAGGATTTCGAATTTGCCAACCAATTCATCAGTTTTGTCTTCCAGCAAGTTCCAAGCATCTAACATTTCCACCTTAGGGGGTTGATTAAATTCCACGTGATACACCTTCCATTCACGTCCATTGGTAAGTAGAATCCACTCGCATCCTGCATCAATTGCATAGGAAGTTACTTGTTTCAAATGCTTCTTGGCTAATTCAATTCCAACCCTTTTAAGCTCAACCATCACTATTGGTTGGACATCCTGACCCGGTTCAAGCTGTATGGCGAAATCAACATGTTCGACTTCACCAGCTCCTTGTACAGCACGTTCACGCGAAAGATGTTTGAGAACATCGTAACCCATGACCGACCCGAATATTAGCTCAACCCTTCTCCGAGTCTCAGCTTCATTGTTATCCGTGTCAAAGGCCTCTTGTATCAATTTTCGGGCATCACGGATGGCTTTTCGCTGCTCTTGCGAAGGTTTTACTTTTGTCTTTGCCACTGTTCCTCCTTCATATCAGATTAAGGCAATATACTCCGCAAGTAGCTTTTGTCAAGCTAGTTGCATAACGGTAACGCCCAGCGGGATGACTATAAGTAACAGTCTTTTCATATCCTCCTCCTCAATCCACCTTCACGATTTTAACAACCGTCCGTTCCCCGTCTCTTGCGAAGTAGGTGCCCGGGGGCAGGGTTGAGATCTGGATGCGGTCTGCGGTTATGGCATTCTCGATCGTGCGCCCTGAGGCGTCTACAAGCTCTGTAGCGCCCGGTGCTGAAACCCAAGGGCCGCGGCTTACGATGCTGTGCATCGCTTGCGGCTGGTGATTATCATCCGGGGGCTCGGCAATAGCGCTCGGTTCATCCGGCAAAAAGATAAGCGCCTGAAGGTAGGCCTCGTAACAGGTGGCATAGAGATTTGCCTCAAGGTTGGTCATCCGAAGATGAATATTATGGTCTCCTGGCTCAAGCGGATAAGTATAAGCAATAAGGATAGATGTAGTATACCCCCGTTCCATTGCTACAGGGAATAGAATGTTACCATCTAATCGTAGAAACCCTTTTGCTGGCGCGACTAATCCCCCTGCCGTAAACAGCACATAAC
>DAOVCF010000086.1 GCA_030670165.1 Candidatus Stahliibacteriota bacterium
GTATATGAGTAATCACGCTTCGGTCAAATAGAAGAGGGGTCGGGATAGCCGACCCCTCTTACAATCGTGGTTATGGCTATCTGATGACTATCGTCTTGGCAGACTTCGTGATACCTTCGCTACTCAGGGTAATAAAGTAGGCGCCGGAGGGAAAGCCTGCAGTGTTCCACTCAACGGTTTGAATCCCGGCATCAACATGGCCGTCCATCAGTGTTTCGACCTTGCGACCGCAAGCGTCCCACACCTCGATGCGCACCTCGGCAGGTTCAGGCAGGCTGAAGCTTATCCGGTTCTCAAAATCTACATCGAGACTTGTCGGGGAGACGGGAGGTGTCTTTTCAGCCACCGCGGGGTCCGGCAAACTGCCCTCGCGTCCGAAGTGACGCAGGGCTGGATCACCGTAAAGGGTATGCCCGTAGGAGTTCACATACTTGCTCACACGGGATTCTGAGTTGTAGTATTGGAGCCTGCCGGCATCCACCGCGTCGCCCAGGACGTGATCGTAGGTGGTTTTCTTAAGGTAGTTGTCCAGAACGTAGTAGTAGAGACCGTTTTGGCCGCCGTCCTGGGGGCCGCTCCAGCCCTGTCTACCCAGGGCGGAGCGCGTATGGGCAACTACAGCGACGCTTGAGTAGTTCAGCAGGTCTTGCGCCAGGGAGTGTGCATCCTCGGGGTAACCGTTGAGGCAGGAGAGAAGGAACGCCACGTTCGGCTTTTCGGTGTTAAGAAGGAAAGCGTCCGTGTTCGCAAGGCCGGTAGGCCAGGCGAATTCATTGTCCCTTGGGATACCGTCTCCATTATCGTTCCACACGCAGCGGGAGAACTGGTTCCTCCACCCGTGGTTGTTCTCTACGAACAATCCGGCGTCGGTGTTTTTCAGGGTATTCTTCAGGTTGCTCCGGGTGAAGTTGACGTCACAACTGTAAAGTGATGGCCCGTCGCCTTCCTTCTCGTAGAGGGTGGTGGCCAGCGATCCTTTTATGATCCCGCTGTTCATCAGGAGTTCCATGTAGTGGGCACCGTCGTAACCGGGATACCCACCTCCGTTCTCGTTCGGGTACCAGAGTATACCGCCGGCAAGAACCGAGGTCTCCTTGTAGGTTGTGTTTTTATCGTACTCGAATAGCCAGGTTTGTTCCAAGATAGAAGGGACGGTTGTTGTAAAGGAGGAGTTAATGCGACCGACATGAAGCTCCATCTCGAGGTCCGGGGCGTCCTGAGGATCCTCAAAGCCGCCGGCGGAAAGGGCCTCTCCGTAGTAGCTATCGCCGTCCTCGTTCCAGGACTCCTCATCAGGCTTGGACAGGTCCCCGTAGTAGATGTCCGAAGGGATATCTGCCAAATCAGGCCACCAGCCGGCGTTGCCGTTGTTGAATGGGGAAAGTATCCGCATCGGGATGTCTGCATGGTGGCCTATGATTAAGAGGTAGTCGTAGTCGGCGGCGTGCCCGCGCAGCCAGTTGCGAATCTTTTGCGGCAAGTCCACCCCTGAGGTAGAACCCGCTATATCCTCCACGGTCGCCACACTGACGTTGAAGCCGGTATGCCTGCGCCACTGGCGGTACAGGCTGGTAGAATCTTTGAGCGCGGCGGTAGTCAGGATAAGCATCCGCGGGTTTGCAAGCACGCGGCCAGAGGGGCGGTACCACTCACGGGCCTCGTCCTTGTTGTAGATGTATTCAGGTACATCCGGATAAAGGGTTCCCTTGCGGATGAAGCCGTCAACGAACTCGGCGTGCTCCTCAGAGACCGGGGCGTAGCGGATGCTGACCGTCACGTCGCGTGCGAAGGAGAGTGCGCCGGAGAGAGGATCATAGGCGAAGGGATAGACTGCCACGGTGACCAGCGAGTACTCGCGGCGCTCCCCTGTAGCATGAATCTCGCCCAGGTGATCCGGCAACTTCTCTTCCCCGGAGTAGACGCGGGAGCGTGTCTCTTCGTAGAGCACGTGAAGGTTGTTCAGCGTGGTGTTCGTGGCTCCAAGCGGTAGCGCCGGAAGTGAAGCCTCAACGAGATATGCCCCGGGCAACTCGCAGCGGTTCCCGGAAACATCCACACTTACAACTTCACTTCCAGGGGGAAGCGCAAAGGTATAGGTAGGCATAGGCAGACGAGGATGACCTGGATACTGCCGATAACCTACCCCGGGCATTCCTATCCGAACCTCGTCGTTACCCAACGGAATAATCTCAAAGTCGGGCATAGTTAGACGGTACACGCAAGAACCTTCAGTTCCGCACAGTGGAATCCGGCCTGCCGTGCTAGGGTTCTCACCGGCAAAAAGGGCAGTCGCCGCAAGCACCATCATGCCCACTACGAGTGATCTTTTCATCTATTTCCTCCTTGAGTTCTAGTTTCAATCACCCCCCCTCAACCCAACACCTTTTTATTCTCGCACCTTAAAACTTTACCTGTAGATTATTATAACGCTTCTGGGGCTTTTGACAACCCCTTGCCTGGGGTGTCTGCGTGTCGGACTATCTCATACTCCATGTCTGGGCAGCGGTTGAAATATGCATCGTCGTGATGTATCAGGACGGTATCTGCGAAGACCTCGGACCAAACGCGTTCATTCGGACAATCGGCGTCCAGATACCTTGACAAGTTGGCACCTGATTCTATAATCGTGTCCGTTGACTATCATGGAGGTCTTGCGATGTTCGAGATAGAATGTCCGACTTGCGAGGAGAGGTTTTCAGCAAGTCGGGAACCTGAAGTCGGAGCCAAGCTTGAATGTCCTAAGTGCGGCGAGTTGCTGAAGGTTATCTGTGACGATCCACTAGAGATATCGTATTGGGATGAGGAGGAGGAGGAAGGCGAAGAACCCGAGGGCTATGAGGAATCTTTGGACGAGGTGCAGGGGCTGGTGGAAAAGTCAAGCCGCCCGGTTTTCCCGGAGGACGAGGAGAACGAGACCATCGAGCTTCTGGAAAGAAGCATCCTATTTAATGACTCAGATGAAGAGGGCGAGGGGGAAGAAGACGAAGATTCAGACGAGCTGTTAGGGAACACCCCGGCTTGAATACACAGGCCTGAACCGATACCTTCCAACAGACAGCATCGCCATGGGGTTGGGGGCGAATTTGTCTTCTTGACATCACCCTTAAGAAGGGCTAAAATGACCCGCATGGTGAAGTTTTCCGTATCAGGTCTTCGAGGAGTCTTCGGTGAAGAACTCAAGACAGGTTATCTCGTAGCCCTATCCCAGGCGTTTGCCCGGTTCATGGGGGCGGGAAACCTGCTGTTGGCTCGGGATGCCCGCAGATCAAGTCCCCAGATCTACGAAGCGGTTAAGATCGGATTGATCCGGGCAGGAATGAATGTCCTGGAGGCGGGCATGGTGCCCACGCCCACCGCGGTCTTCGGCACCAGGGTGTTTGATGCGGATGCGGGTTTAGTTATTACCGCCAGCCACAACCCGCCGGATCATAACGGCCTGAAATTCCTGGAGAGAGGCCGATTCCTTGCACCTGCGAAGATCAGGGAGTTTATAAGCTACGCAGAAACAGCAAAATCCTATCAGCCGACGCGTCACGGAGACGCTGAGGAAATCAAAGCCTTACTTTCGCATCTGGGAGCTGTGATAAATGAGGTGGGTGGAGACAAGGAACCACGTCTGAGGGTAGGGCTTGATCCGGTGAACGGTGCGGCTGGGCCGGAGGCGATGATGCTGCTTGAAGAGCTGAACTGCGAGGTTCATGCCGTCAACTCCGAGCCGAGCGGTCGTTTCGGCAGAGGACCGGAGCCGGTGTCTGAAAACCTTAAGGGACTGAGGTCGTTGGTAAGGGATAAAGGGTTGGATGTGGGGTTCGCCTTCGATCCGGACGGCGACCGGCTGGCCTTTATCGATGAGAATGCCCGCGCTCCCGGAGAGGAGTACACGGTTCCTCTATGTGCACAATGGGCGCTTGAAAGAACAAAGGGCGATGTGGTGGTAAATCTTTCAACCTCCCGTTTGATCGAGCACGTAGCAGAGAGATTCAGGGTTAAGCTTCATCGCACCCCGGTTGGAGAGGCGCACGTGGTTGACCGTCTCTTGGATGTCAACGGGCGATGCGGGGGTGAAGGAAACGGTGGATTCATCCTGCCTTGCTTCAACGGCACCCGCGACGGACTTCTGGCCATGGCGGTTCTTATCCAGCTTCGGCGCAAACACGACTCGCTTGCAGAGATGGTGGATTCGCTGCCTACCTGTCATCGGCGCAAAGACAAGTTCAGGATAGAATGGTCGGAGGGATTAGTGGAAAGGGTTACCTCCCTGTTTCCCTCCGCCCGTAGGGATACGCGGGACGGCATCTGGCTGGCAGAAGAGGATTTTTTTCTACACCTGCGTCCCTCGAATACAGAACCGATGGTTAGATTGATAGTTGAAGCGTATACGAGTGAACGGGCGGATAAGATCATTGAGGAGGTGAGAAGATTATGTGTGGAATAGTAGGCTACCTGGGCAACCGCGACATAGAGTCGGTTATCCTTGTCGGATTGGAGAGGCTTGAGTACCGCGGGTACGATTCCTGCGGCATCGCCCTCGTAGATGAGGGCAAGATCAAGATTACCAAGGTCACAGGTCGCCTTCAGAACCTCAAAGACGCTTTGGAAAAGCACCCTCTTGCGGGATCGGTGGGAATCGGTCACACCCGTTGGGCCACTCACGGATCGGTAAGAAAGCGCAACGCGCATCCCTTCACCGATTCCGAGGGCAGGTTCGC
Source organism: Candidatus Stahliibacteriota bacterium (assembly GCA_030670165.1). Taxonomy (GTDB): domain Bacteria; phylum Hydrothermota; class Tepidihabitantia; order B3-TA06; family B3-TA06; genus B3-TA06. The sequence goes on from DAOVCF010000086.1 coordinate 4,710, forward strand.
GGTTGTGCACAACGGGATCATCGAGAATCACGCCGAACTGCGCCGCACGCTCGAAGCCAAGGGGCATAAGTTTACTTCAGACACCGACTCCGAGATCGTACCCCACCTTCTGGCTTCCTGCTACAAGGACGATTTTCTAAGTGCCGTACTTAGTACGGTTAAACGTCTTAAGGGCAGTTTCGCCCTGGCCGCGATATCGCGTGATGAGCCTGATTCTCTCATCGGTGTCAGGACGGGTTCGCCCCTGGTCGTAGGCATAGGCAGAAAAGAGTTTGCCCTCGCATCCGACCCTCTGGCTCTGGTGGGTATCACCCAGCGGATGATAGCGCTCGGCAACGGCGAGGTGGTCGTAATCCGCGCTGGTCGTCAACCTGAGGTTTACGATTTCAGCGGGCAACGTTTGAGGCCCCAGTCGGTGCCCATAGAATTCCGCCCCAAGTCCGTATCCAAGGGACGCTACCGGCATTTCATGCGCAAGGAGATATTCGAACAGCCAAAGGTTATTGCGACTAATCTCGAACGTCGGATACGCAACGCCCGCATCTCGCTGGGGTCTGCATATCGCTTCTACCCTGAAGAGCTTGAGGATTTCGAGCACATAATCATCCAGGCCTGCGGCACAAGCTACCACGCCGGTCTGGTGGCACGCTACTTTATCGAGCGCTTCACCGGCGTGCATACCGAGGCGGAGATTGCATCGGAACTTATAGATCGCACCTCCATCTTCGGCAAGCACGATCTCATGATAGCGATCAGCCAGTCGGGTGAGACCGCGGATACCCTGGTAGCCCTGCGTGCAGCACGTCGCCACTCCGACCTCAAGGTGCTTTCCATAGTCAACGTGAAGCGCACCTCGGTGGACCGCGAGTCCGACTCCTCAATCTACATCCACGCCGGTCCTGAGATCGGGGTGGCCTCCACCAAGGCCTACACCGCTGAGCTTTTTGCGCTTCTCGTTTTCGCCATGGAGCTTGCCCGACTCAATGGTGCGATGAAACCCAAACAGTTAAAAGAGATCAAGAGAGCCCTTTCTTCTCTGCCCGAACAGATGAACCGGATGCTAAAACAGGACCGCCGCATTCGCGATATCGCCAGGCAATTCCAAAAACGAAACTCCTATCTTTTCCTTGGGCGTGGGATTAACTATCCCACAGCTTTAGAAGGGGCGCTCAAGCTCAAGGAGATAAGCTACGTCCACGCAACAGGCTACCCTGCAGGCGAAATGAAACACGGCCCCATATCTCTCATAGACTCCAAGACTCCGGTAGTGGTTGTGGCGCCGCGCGATTCAACCTACGAGAAGATGAGCGCCAACATAGAGGAGGTGGCCGCGCGGGGAGGTCAGGTGATCGCGGTGGGCACGGCGGACGACCGCGAGCTTGCCAAACGAAGCGCCGCTTTTATACCCATACCCGAGGTCCCGGAGTACATACTTCCCTTCCTTACGGTGATTCCACTGCAGCTTCTTGCCTATCATACCGCGGTATTCAGAGGCTGCGACGTGGACAAGCCGCGCAATCTGGCAAAGAGCGTGACCGTTGAATGATGAAAATCGATGTGGGAAAACGTGGAACAAGGAAAAGGGAAGAGCAGTGTAAATCTAAAAATCTCTTCCTTAAATTAAAGGGAGAACGAAGGAGGATGCATGGCTAAGAGTCAACCAAAAGAGCAGGACGATCGGTACAAGGCGTTGGATACCGCGATCGGTCAGATTCAGAAGCAGTTCGGCAAGGGCTCGATCATGCGACTTGGGGAAAGCCCCGCAGGAATCGGTGCCGAGGTCATTCCCACCGGCTCACTGACCCTGGACGCGGCGTTGGGGGTAGGCGGCCTACCAAGGGGCAGAATGATCGAGATCTTCGGACCGGAGGCCTCGGGTAAGACCACTATAGCCCTTCAGGCGGTAGCCAGTGCGCAGCGCATGGGCGGACAGGCCGCGTTCATCGATACAGAACACGCCCTTGATCCTATCTACGCCAAGGCCCTGGGTGTAGATGTGGACGAACTCCTTATCTCCCAGCCCGATGCCGGTGAGCAGGCCTTGGAGATCGCAGAGATACTCACCCGATCAGGAGGTATAGATATCTTCGTTATCGATTCGGTGGCCGCCTTGGTACCCCGGGCGGAGATCGAGGGCGAGATGGGCGACGCGCACGTTGGCCTTCAGGCAAGGCTCATGTCGCAGGCGCTTAGAAAACTCACCTCGGTTATATCCCGCTCCAAGACCTGTGCTATCTTCACCAACCAGATACGCATGAAGATAGGCGTGATGTGGGGCAACCCGGAGACCACTCCAGGCGGCCTGGCTTTAAAGTTTCACGCCACAGTACGCTTGGACATCCGGCGCATCGCCTCCATCAAGAAGGGAGATGAGGTGATCGGCAACCGCACCAGAATCAAAGTCGTAAAGAACAAACTCGCCCCACCCTTCAAGCTGGCCGAGTTCGACATACTCTACGGCAAGGGCGTAAACTACCTTGGGGAACTTGTTGATGTAGGAGTCGATCTCGGTTTGGTTCAGAAGTCCGGCACCTGGTTCTCCTACGGTGATGAGCGGATGGGCCAGGGCCGGGACGCGGCCATCTCTTTCCTTGAGGAGAACCCGGATGCAAAAGAGAAACTCGGAAAAGAGCTAAGAGAGAAGCTCTTTCCCACTCCTGCCGCCCCCAATGAGGAGGTCCTGGGGCCTGAAGCAGCAGAAAAGGAGAAGAAGGATTAGTGTTCGCTCATGAAAGCTCAAGACGAACGCGAAAGGGTTCGGACGGCGGCACTCAGATTGCTGCGCTATCGTGATCGCAGTATCGCCGAGATGCGCCAGCGGCTGCGCCGCAAAGGGTTCGACCCGGAAGTGATAGCCGATGAGATCGAACAACTTATTCGCGAGCGACTACTCGACGATGAACGCTTCACCGGTGTCTGGATCAGACACAAACTCACCATATCCCACAAGGGCAAGAGATTGGTTAGAGCCGAGCTTGCGGCAAAGGGGATCGGCGCGGAACTCTTTGCACGCGTCTGGGAAAAGCATGTCGAGCAGGAGCGCCGCTCCGCTGAGACGTGGGCAAAGGCCAAAGCGGAAGACTACAACCTCCTCGATTCCTTCGAGCGCCGCGGACGAATCAGGCAGGGACTTTACCGCAGGGGTTACTCGCAGGAAGCGATCGAGGCTGCACTCGAGGAGATCGAATGAAATCAGCCGAGCTTAGAGAGGCGTTTCTTAGATTCTTTGAAGAGCGCGGACATACGCGGGTTCCATCTGCACCGCTTGTTCCCAAACGAGACCCCACCATCCTCTTCAACGTAGCGGGTATGGTTCAGTTCAAGCCCTTGTGGGCCGGGATGATTGAACCCCTGCCCTACAAGCGCGCCGCATCCGCGCAGAAGTGCCTGCGTTTGGAAGACTTGGATGTAGTAGGCACCGACGCCACACACGACACCTTCTTCGAGATGCTCGGCAACTTTTCATTCGGCGACTACCAGAAGGAGGAG
>DAOVCF010000067.1 GCA_030670165.1 Candidatus Stahliibacteriota bacterium
AACACGTGATCAGGGCGTTCGCTCGATCTTCGTAAACATCTTCGGCGGCATCACCCGCTGCGACGACATCGCAACCGGTCTGCTTAAGGCGAGGGAAACCGCCCCACTCACATTACCCGTGGTCGTCAGACTAACAGGAACGAACGAGGACGAAGCCCGCAAGATGCTTGAGGGGACGTCCTTCATCCCTGCGGCGAACATGGCGGATGGAGCAAAGAAGGCGATCGAAGCTGCTGGAGAAGGCTGATGGCGATATTTGTAGACGAGAATACCCGAGTTTTGGTTCAGGGGATAACCGGACGCGACGGCCTGTTCCACGCCGTGAGTATGCGCGACTACGGCACCAATGTGGCGGGCGGCGTGACCCCTGGCAAGGGCGGGCAGACGGTTGAAGGGTTTGCGGTATTCGATTCCATGCACGAGGCGGTCTCAAAGACCGGGGCCAACACCTCGGTCGTCTTCGTGCCCGAGCGGTTTGCAGCGGACGCGATCATAGAGGCCGCAGACGCCGGGATAAGGCTGATCGTCTGCATCTCGGAAGGGATACCGGTGCTGGATATGCTGCGAATCGTCAGCTATCTTCAAAAGAAAGCTACGAAGCTCATCGGCCCAAACTCCCCGGGCGTGATCTCTCCTGGGAAATCCAAGGTTGGTATCCTGCCAGGCCAGATTTTCAGGGCGGGCAGGGTCGGCGTGGTCTCACGCTCAGGCACCCTTACATACGAGATCGTGAACCACATAACCGCAGCCGGATTAGGTCAGTCAACCTGCGTTGGTATAGGCGGCGATCCGGTTATAGGCTCGAACTTCCTTGACGTTCTTCGATTGTTCCGCTCGGATCCCGGGACCGAAGCGGTAGTCCTGGTAGGCGAGATCGGCGGCTCCGATGAGGAGGAAGCCGCACGTTTCATCAGCCAGGAACTCAGCAAACCGGCGGTGGCTTTTATCGCGGGCCGCACGGCACCCAAAGGCAAACGCATGGGGCATGCCGGTGCCATCATCTCAGGTTCCTCGGGCGCCGCGGAAGAGAAGGTAGCCGCCCTCAACGCGGCAGGGATACCGGTGGCCTCCGAGCCTGCCGAGATCGCATCACTCCTGAAGGAAAGGCTGCATGAAGCTTAAACGTAAGGCATTCCCCGTAACAACGATAGAGGAACCCAAGGGCTTCATCCATATTTACCCGGATCTCTGCAAGGGCTGCGAGTTGTGCGTGGTTCTCTGTCCGAAGGATATACTGGCGTTGGGCGACGATCTCAAGGTTCACGTCGTTAACCCCACCGACTGCATCGCCTGTTATCTATGCGAGTGGCACTGTCCTGACTTTGCGATCTTTATCGAGAAGAAGGAGCAGAAGGAATCATGAGGAGACTGGTTTCAGGTAACGAGGCCTGTGCCGAGGCTGCGCTTCGTGCGGGTATCCGGTTCTTCGGCGGGTATCCTATAACCCCTTCAACCGAGATCGCGGAGCTCATGGCCGAGGAGCTTCCTCGAGTGGGCGGTGTGTTCATGCAGATGGAGGACGAGATTGCCTCGATCATGGCGATCGTAGGTGCGTCCGCCGCTGGTGTTCCTTCGATGACCGCAACCTCCGGTCCCGGGTTTTCACTCATGCAGGAGGGCATAGGCTATGCGGCGATGACCGAGATTCCTGTGGTAGTGGTTGACGTGATGCGCGGCGGCCCGGCCACTGGCCTGCCCACCAAGGGATCGCAGGGTGACCTTCAGCAGGCACGCTGGGGAACGCACGGCGATCACCCGGTGGTGGTATTTGCTCCGAGAGGGGTGGAGGAAACATTCGCGCTTACCTTGAGGGCGGTTGATGTATCAGAGAGGCTGCGGGTACCGGTAATCCTTTTGACGGACGAGTTCATCGGCCACATGCGAGAGATCGTGTCCTTCCCATCAAGGGTAGAGGTTTATCACAGACAGAGGCCCCGTGTTGCTTCCTCGGAATACGTCCACTACGCCGAGGAGAACAACTACAACGCGCCTTATGCGAGTTACGGGGGGGGCTACGCAATCCATCTTACCGGCCTTACCCACCGCGCCGACGGCTTTCCCATAAACGACGCACCCACTATCCGCTGGAACAACGAAAGGCTTCGGGCAAAGATAGAAGATAATCTCGCCTACCTTGAGGACAACTACATTGATGACGATCCCGACGCCGACACCCTGATAGTGGCCGTCGGTTCGTCTGCTCGCAGCGCCTACGAGGCGAAGCTTTTGACCGATAAGCCGTTGGCCTACATCCGGCTTTTGACACTCTGGCCTTTCCCGGACGCAACTATCCACAGGCTTGCACGAGGTCGCAAGAGGGTTGTAGTCCCAGAGATGAACGACGGTCAGCTATGCCGCGAGGTCCAGCGCTGCCTCTCGGGCGATACCGAGCTTGTTTCAGTTACACGCAACGACGGCTCGATGCTAACCCCTCAAGAGGTTCTGGAGGTGCTTTGATGGCTTCTGCTAAAGCATCCGGAAAGAAGCATTCCTTCACGCCCATGGTTCATACCTACCTGAGGATGGATAACCGGTTTCCCCACGTATGGTGTCCCGGCTGCGGGATAGGGATACTGTTCGCAGCGCTTATTCATGCGCTCCACGAACTTAATATCCCCAAGGATAAGATCCTTCTGGCTTCAGGTATCGGGTGCACATCCCGCATGCCGGGTTATCTTGATACGGATACCTTCCATGTGCTGCACGGAAGGGCTCTGGCAGCGGCAACCGGAGTAAAGCTTGCGCGTCCGGACATGGAGGTGATCGTAGTGGGCGGGGACGGCGACATGCTTGCCATAGGTGGCAATCACTTCATCCATGCGGCACGGCGCAACATAGGAATAACGTGCATTGTGCTTAACAACTACAACTATGCGATGACCGGTGGACAGCAGTCGCCCACCACCCCGCGGGATATGTTCGCTACCACCGCCCCTTATGGGACCATTGATGATCCTGCCGATGCCTGCTCGCTTGCCGAGGCTTCGGGTGCCGCTTTTGTCGCAAGAACCACTACCTATAATTTCGTCCAGCTTAAGCGCTTCGTCAAGACCGCACTTTCGCGCAAGGGTTTTAGACTTATCGAGGTGGTGGCACAATGCCCCACGATCTTTGGGCGCTTGAACAGGATGCCTGCAACCAAGGATCTTATAACCTGGATCAAAGGCCATACCGTAACGCTGGAGGCGGCGAAGAAAATGGATGCGGACGAGCTTCGGGACAAGATCGTTACCGGGGTGTTTGTGGACCGCGAGGTAGAGGAATACAGCGACCGTTACGCTCGCCTGATCAAGAAGGTTCGCAATGCGCACTGAGATAAGACTTTCCGGAAGAGGGGGGCAGGGACTTATCCTGGCAGGGATAGTTCTTGCGGAGGCGTGCGGGGTATACGAGGACAAACAGGTTGTCCAGACCCAGAGTTATGGTCCGGAGGCGCGAGGCGGTGCTTCAAGGGCAGAGGTTATCATCTCCGATGGCCAGATACGTTATCCGCAGGCTTACGATCCTGATATTTTGGTTGCACTCTCCCAGCCCGCCTTTGATCGCTTCGCCCCGAAGATCAAGAAGAGCGGGCTGATCTTTGCCGACTCCTTCTATGTCCATACCGATCGGAAGGATGTGGTGCTTATGCCCTTTTCCGAAACCGCACGCAACGAGATCGGCCGGGAGGTGGTGACAAACGTGGTGATGCTTGGTGCACTTTCCGCCGTCACGGACATCGTTAAGCTTGAATCGCTAAAAAAGGCTCTAAAGCACCGTGTGCGCAGCGCATTCCTGGACCTTAACCTGCGAGCGGTGGATGCAGGTTACAAGCTGGGCAAAGAGATATGGAAAAAACGCTCCTCCTGATCAAGCCTGACGTTGTCGCCCGGAATAAAACCGGAGAGATACTGGCTCGAGTGGAGAAAGAGGGTTTTGCGATCCTTGGCCTCAAACACCTTTTGCTTTCCCCCCAGGAGGCTGAGCTTTTCTACGGTATCCACAGGGGCAAGGAGTTCTTTGAGGAGCTCATAGCGTTCATCACCTCCGGACCTGTCATCGTCTGTTGTTTGGGTCGTGAGAATGCTGTGCGCTACCTGCAAGAGATCGTTGGGGATACTAATCCCTCTGAGGCCAAGCCGGGCACCCTGCGTGCAATCTACGGTACCGATATGCACCGCAACGGCGTGCACATCGCAAGTCCTGACGAGAACCCATCGCGTGAGGTGCACTTCTTCTTCTCCACTCGCGAGCTTTGCTCCTGAAAGGAGGGCTTTTGTGTCTCAAAAACTCCTGAAGTCTTGGCCGCTTTACCTTGTGGTTTTGATTCTGGCGGTCTACTGCGAACCCATCCTGACCGACGCATACGAACCTAACGATACCTTTGAGGACGCGGCACTTATCTCCCTGGGGACAATCACAGCAACCATAGAACCAGCCGAGGACGAGGATTATTACAGGGTTAGCATCGCGGGTGAGGACTCGCTTGTGCTCATCTATCGGTTGACGGTTCCTTCCGTGTTGATGCCTGAGATTACCTTCTACGGCTCCACGCAGAAATTTCTGGGTAGAAATCGCGCGGATGCCGCCGGAGACACTGTCCAGGACTCACTGAGGGTTGCACCTGGCGAGGTTTTTGTGAGGATTCGTTCCTTCAACTACGAGGCGTCGGAGGCAAGCTACGCCTTGACTCTTTCGACGTCAGCGCCAGTGGCAGCGGCTACAGATTGAGCCGTTCTCGGTTCATCTTTCGTGACATTCCCCTCGCTATAGAGAATCCCAGCTGTGAGGTTTATCTAAGTATTTTATTTAGGGCAAGGTGAGCTACGATCGAGATGCCAGCTCCCAGCCAGAGCAGTGCCCTCAGGATCACTCCAGGGTGCTTGTGTTTAACGAGGTAGCGGTAGGCCCCCTTGTAGTGGTGCATCTTGACGTACGTTCGATCTATTCCCTGAATGTTTTCGCCGACATGATGCAAGGCTACCTTGTAGGGAACGAACCACGTTTCCCAGCCTGAATCCGCCGCACGTTTGCATAAGTCCGTATCCTCCACATAGAAAAAGAAACCTTCGTCAAAGCCACCCAGCTCGCTAAACACCTGCTTGCGGACAAACATGAACATACCTGTACATACATCTATGCGCTGGGGCATGGTCATATCGAGGTCTTGATACATGTAGCGCCGACTCCAACGTGCCTGGGGGAAAAGCCTCCTCAGCGGTGTACGACGCCCGAAAAGGAAGCTTAAGTAACCTGGGAAGCGGCGAAGGGTTTCCTGCAGCCTTCCGTCAGGGTAGGTTACCTTCCCGGTGGCGATACCGCGCCGCTTATCCGCCAGCAAGAACTCCAGGGTCCTACGATAGCCCTTCTCGATTACCTCCGCATCCTGGTTGAGGAAGAGGATGATTTCTCCCTTCGCGAGTTCCGCCCCGCGATTGCAGCCGAAGGCAAAACCTGTGTTGCGTCCCAGGAAGATGAGGCGTGCGTGCGGGAAATCCTTCTTTGCTTTCTCTACGCTGCCGTCATTTGAACCGTTGTCCACCACGATGACCTCTGTTCCCTTGCAAGGGATTGACGCGAGACATCGCTCAAGCAACTTGCCTGGGTTATATGCAGGGATCACAACCGAGACCAAGGGAAGATCCTTTACCGAACACCTGGAGCGGAGGATTTGTTTTTTCCCCTCGGCTTGCATTCTGCGGGAGGTGACCAAAGAGGCTCTACCTCCAGAACCTCAGCTTAGGAACAAGGAAAAGTGCCTGCCAGATGATTTGGTGATTGAGTTTTGAAACCCCTATACGGCGGTCACGAAAGGTGATTGGTATTTCCCTTACGCGGAAGCCTGCACTCCAGACTCGGAAGTCAACCTCAATCTGGAATCCGTATCCATCGGTGTGGATTCTACTTAGGTCGATGTGGCGGAATACCTCGGTGCGGTAGCACTTGAAACCGGCTGTCATATCCTTTATGGGTGCGCCCGTGCCGAAGCGGGCGTAGATGTTGGCATAGTGGGACAGCAGCATCCTTTTAGGCGGCCAGTCTACAACCGCTCCGCCGGAGACATAACGAGAGCCTATCACCAGATCGGCGCCCTTCTTCAGCTCGGTCACGAAACGCGGCAGATCGCTAGGATCATGCGAGAAGTCGGCGTCCATCTCGAACGCGTAGTCGTAGCCGCGCTCAAGTGCCCAACCGAATCCCAGGATGTATGCCGTACCCAAACCCAGCTTGCTCTCGCGCTCCAGCAGGTGAAGCCTGGAGTCGTTCCTCATCTTTTTCTTCACCACCTCAGCCGTACCGTCAGGTGACGCATCGTCGATAACCAGTACATCCGCCTGGGGCAGATTCTCGTGCACCGCATCTATTATTCCGTAGCGTGAAGGATCGCGCCTGCCGCCTGAGCGTGAAACTATGTTCTCCCGCTCATCATAGGTAGGGATAATTACCACGCCCTTCATACGCTATTATATTCGAATGGGATGCTTTTGTCAATTCTCAATACCCCTAGAAGATGTTACTTCTTTGCGCCCTGCTGAGGCGAGGCAACTATCTTCTGGCGGCGTACGAACTAATCAAGCTTGACACGGTGCTGTTTCTTATTAATATTAAGGTTAAGGAACTACGAACCGATACGGATAAGGAGATAGGTTTGGTAAAGATTCGGTTGAAGAGATTTGGAGCGAGGAAGGAACCTCATTATCGGGTTGTTGTAACCGATGTGCGCAGGGCACGTGATGGCGCTTACATCGAGTCGCTCGGGAGCTACGATCCCCGTGGTGTCCAGGCGTTTACCGTCGAGGAGTCAAGGCTTAACTACTGGCTTGATCATGGAGCCCAGATGACTCCTCGAGTTAAAGCGTTGCTAAGACGTCTTCGTCGCGAGCAGCAGACCACTCAGGTTAGCGCCGCGGCGGAAGAAGTTTCTGGGCAACCCGAAGTTGAGCCTGCAGTGGTAGATGAACCGGAAGAGAAGAAAGTGGAAGATGAAACAGGAAAGAAGACAGAACCCCTCGAAGTCGAGGAGACAGAACAGCCTAAACCTGACGTAGCAGACAGAGAAGGAGGCAGCGATGAAGGAACTGCTTGAGTACGTGGTAAAAGCCCTGGTCGATAATCCTGACAACGTTAAGATCGAAGAGGTAGCCGGCGAAAAGACCGTTATCTATGAGCTTAGAGTCGGTGAAGGTGATCTGGGCAAGGTGATTGGCAAGGAAGGCCGGATGGCGAAGGCGATTCGGACGATCTTGACCGCCGCTTCGATGAAGAAGGGCAAACGGGCCCAGCTAGAGATCATCGAGTAGGTCGTTTACTTCACAAGAGGCCGCCTGTGGATTTCCACATGGTCGAGTGCAAATCTACAGCAGGTCGTCTGTAGCGCGAGAGGAGGTTATCCTGCGGATTACGGTCCTGTCAGGATTGCCCTGCTACCTTGAGAGTGCTATCCGGAACGGGCATCTGAGGATCGCACAGGAGCGTGGTGCGGTAGAGATAGACATCGTCAATCTGCGGGATTTTGCAGAGGATTCATATCGAACCATAGACGATGAGCCTTACGGCGGAGGAGGTGGTATGGTACTCAAGGTTGAGCCGGTGTGGGGGGCGCTCGAGACGTTAGGCGCAGTCTCTGAGGGAAGTGAAGAGGAGGGAGAAGAGAAGAGAAGCGTTGAGAAGCCCTGGGTGGTTTTACCGACCCCTAAGGGGGCAAGGCTTACCCAGAGAGACTTCGTTCGTCTGAGCGCAAAGGAGCATATCGTCTTTCTCTGCAGTCGGTACAAGGGGATAGACGAACGAATAAGGGAATGGGTGGATGAAGAGCTTTCGATCGGTGATTACGTGATAGGGGGAGGCGAGGCAGCGGCCCTCGTGATGATGGAGGGGATAACAAGGCTCCTTGCGGGTGTGGTTGGAACGAAAGAGTCGGTCGAGACGGATTCGTTTACCTGCGGCCTGCTTTCCGCCCCGACCTATACACGTCCGGAGGAGTTTATGGGAAAGCGTGTCCCGACGGTTCTGCTCTCGGGACATCATGAAGAGGTTCGCCGGTGGAGACGCAAGCAAGCCCTGGCGCTGACCCTTGCGCGTCGACCGGATCTTCTGGCTGAGTTGCGACTGGATGATGAAGATCAAATATTGCTTTCGGAGGTTTTAGGTGAATAAGCTTACAGAAATTGAAAACCAGATGCTGAGATCAGATCTTGAGGAGTTCGGGCCCGGTGACACGGTTAAGGTTTTCTTCCGTGTCCATGAAGGCAAGAAGGAAAAGATTCAGGCATTTCAGGGCGTTTGCATACAGATCCGGGGCAGTGGACCAAATCGGAGTTTCACGTTACGCAAGATTTCCCAAGGCATAGGTATTGAGCGTATATTCCCGTTGCACTCGCCCGTGATCGAGAAGGTAGAGGTAGTGCGATACGGCAAGGTGCGTCGCGCCAAGCTTTACTACCTGCGTGAGAAGGTCGGGAAGGGCCGTTACGTGAAGGAGCGGGTGGTTAGCAGGAAGGGCGACGTAAAGAAAAAAAGAAGGAAGAAACCCAAGGTGACGGCTAAGGCCGTCGGTCAGGAGACTATAGAGGAGGTATCTGAAGCCGCAGAGGATGTGGTAACTAAACAAAACCCCCCAGAGGCTCCATCCAAGGAGGCAACGGATGCTACAACCAAATCTGGATCTCGAGGCGTGGAGGAAGGTTAGGTTACTCTGCGGGGTTGATGAAGCAGGGCGCGGGGCGTTGGCAGGGCCGGTGGTGGGAGCCGCGGTCGTATTACCATCAGGTATCGAGATAGTGGGGGTATGCGATTCAAAGAAGCTTACCCCGCGTCGGCGGCAGGAGCTCTTCAGCCACATAGTCACCAAGGCTCTTGGAATAGGCGTGGGGTTCATACTGGCCGAGGAGATAGACGAAACCGATATATTGACCGCCGCGCTCAAGGCGATGCGTAGGGCGTGCGAGCGTTTGGCCCTACGGGTGGAGCCGGATCTCGTGTTCGTGGACGGTAATCAGAAGATACCTGATCTTCCCTGGCCCCAGGAGCCCTTCCCCCAGGCCGATGCGCAGTCTCTTTCGGTAGCCGCGGCTTCGGTTGTAGCCAAGGTCTTACGCGATCGGTACATGGAACAGCTCGATGCCTCATACCCCGGATACGAGTTCAGTCGGCACAAGGGCTATCCAACTCGCGAGCATGTAGACTGTTTGCGTCGCTTGGGACTCTCTCCGGTTCACCGCAAAACCTTCCGTCCGTGCGCGGAATGTGGCAACGTGGAGGTACATCACATCCCTATAACGTAGTAAACCACCGCATTCTCCGAGGATGAGAAATTCGTGCTGCCGAGGGGGTTCCAAATTGGGACGTGTTGAAAGGGCATGGTACGTAAGGACTTGACATAAGTCGTTTCAGTAGTAGGCTTTAATCTTGACAACCTGGAGCGCCATAATATAAAAGGTCAGCGTTCGCGTAAGCCGACGGTAACCCGTAAGAACGCGTAGTAATATGAAAGGTTAGCGTACGGCCTCAAGCCGACGATAAACCGTAAGAACGCGTAGTAATATGAAAGGTTAGCGTACGTGAAGCGACGATAAACCGACAAATTGCTTCGCAATTTGGAGGGTTAGCGTAACTGGCAACGCAGCAGACTTGAAATCTGCCGCCCCTTGATCGGGGCTTGGGGGTTCGAGTCCCTCACCCTCCGTAATA
>DAOVCF010000181.1 GCA_030670165.1 Candidatus Stahliibacteriota bacterium
GATTTTGGACTAATCTATAACGATGAGACACTTTCGGCTCCTGTTATTCCTCCTGCCCGTTCTGGCCTATCCTGCCACGAGCAAGTACGTGGTTCTTGAGTTCGAAGGTGCAATAGGTCCGGTGGCCGATCGCTACATCTCCAACGGCATAGATAAAGCCCAGAAGCTGGACGCCGATTTCATTCTCCTCAAGCTCGACACCCCTGGCGGGCTGGACGAATCCATGCGCGGGATAATCAAGAAGATAATGGCCTCCGAGATCCCTGTGGTCGGCTACGTATATCCTATAGGCGGACGCGCTGCCTCCGCAGGGGTATTCATCATGCTCTCCGCTCACGTGGCGGCAATGGCTCCGGGCACCAACATGGGTGCGGCTCATCCTGTAGCCATGGGAGGCCAGCAGCCCGACTCGGTCATGATGGGCAAGATAGAAAACGACGCGGTGGCGTTCATTCGCTCCATCGCCGAGGAGCGGGGCAGAGACCCTGACTGGGCCGAACGCGCGGTGCGCGAATCCATCTCCGCATCGGCAAACCAGGCCCTGGAGCTTGGGCTTATAGACTACGTCGCCTCCTCGCCCGAAGAACTACTTGAAAAGCTCGACGGCCACAAGGTCAAGATGCCTAAAGGCGAGGTTGTTTTTCAGACATCCGGTGCCGAGGAGATCGAGATCGGTTTGCGCTGGTACGAACGGCTTCTGCAGGTGCTTGCCAACCCGAACCTTATCTACATACTTTTGATGATCGGCATCTACGGGGTAATCGCCTGGGTTCAGAACCCCGGCTCCATCTTCCCAGGTGTTATAGGTGTAATCTGTTTGATATTTGCGTTCTACGGGCTACAGGTTCTACCCATAAACTATGCAGGACTTGCACTTATTGCCGTAGCCCTTATACTTTTCATCCTGGAGGTAAAAATCACCTCATATGGGATGCTTACACTTGGAGGTATTGTGTCGTTGGTTCTGGGAACCTTAATTATGTTTCAGGCAACCCCGAAGGCATTCGGGATCTCCTGGCCGGTGATAATCACCGTTATGGTGGTGGTGATTGCGTTGTTCGTTCTGATAATCTGGCTTGCGGTCAGAACCCATGTTCGAAAACCCACCACCGGTGGAAAGGGGATGATCGGCCTTGTTGGCGAGGCGCGTTCGGATTTGGACCCCGAAGGCTCGGTCTACGTCCGCGGCGAGTACTGGATAGGGGTAGCTGTCGATCCATCCATCCAAATCAAGAACGGCGATAAGATCAAGGTCGTCGCAATGGACGGCATGACGCTCAAGGTCGAGAAGGCCCCGTAAACACCTCTTGACAAGCGGGCGAGAAGGCGTATTCTTTTAATATAAGCCAAGTTAAGGAGGGAAGAATGAGACGTTTAAGGTTAGCCATAATCGCCGCAGCAGTCCTGGCAATTCCTTTAACAAGCTATGGGTGGACACGGACTTATGGTTATGAGAATTACGATGATTACGCCTATTGCATTCAGTCCACTACCGACGGGGGCTACATCGTAAGCGGAATTACCCATGGGGTCTTATGTTGGCTCCTTAAAACCGACAGGTGGGGTGACACCCTGTGGACACGGATCTACGATGGTATCGGAACATGGGTAGAGCAGGTCTCTGATGGTAGTTATATAGTGGTCGGCAGCTTAGAAAATGACCTGTGGCTGCTTAAGACCGATGCCTCAGGTGATAGCATTTGGTCTAAAACATACGGAGAAGAAGGTAAGGATTGGGCAAAGTGTGTACGTGAGACGTCAGACGGAGGGTACATTATCGTTGGATTTAAAGATGACGATTTGCCAAATATTTACGCAGAGGATCTATGGCTTATCAAGACGGATTCATTCGGGGACACCCTATGGACGAAACCCTATGGGGGAGACGATATTCAGGGCGAGGGAACTTCGGTTTGTGTAACTTCAGACGGTGGATACGTTGTAGGCGGTATTGTGAGGACAACCAAATCAAGCGACATATGGTTAATTAAAACTGATTCACAAGGCGATAGTCTGTGGAGTAAGAAGTACGGTGAAAGCAATTTATGGGTTTCGGGACCAGACATCCAGCAGACCTCAGATGGCGGTTATGTAGTCGTGGGAAGCTTAAAACAAGATTTAGCAGGCTTTGATGTTTGGCTGATAAAAACAGATTCGACAGGTGACACTTTGTGGACGCGCAGCTGGGGGTCTCAAGGGGGGGCTTTCGATTGGGATATTGGATGCTCTGTCGAACAAACTACAGACGGTGGTTACATTATGAGTGGGGTAAAAGGTTGGGAGTATCCATCAGGAGACCTTTGGTTCATAAAGACAGACTCAGTGGGCGATACCCTCTGGACTTGGGAATATGGCGAAGACTATCTTGATGCGGGTTACTCGGTACATCAGACTGAAGACGGTGGTTATATGATTGCGGGAGAGCGGAATCGTGGAGGGCCGGGGGGAGGCGACTTATGGCTCCTCAAGACCAACGAGTTCGGCGATACGGTGTGGTACGAGGGTTCGCCAAGAGAAATACTTGAGCCTCAAGATGGTGATACAGTTGATTATATGATACCTGCGGCCTGGTTCAAGAACACCGGCACATATTCTATCCAGGATTTCTACTGCCACTGCGAGATATGGCCTTGGCCTGGGGATTCGGCATATCACAAGAACTTGTCACCTCCTTACCACGTTAAGTACTGGGTAAGCTACGAGGTTGAACCGGGCGACTCGATCTTGGTAAAGTTCTCAGAGTGGATGTGCGACGATAGCTCCCGATACGTGGCCAGTTTCTACACCTCCAGGGATGAAGAACCTTTATGGCAAACCCGCGAGATCGAAGTTGAGTTCCAGGGCACGCCCTACACCGGTGTTATCGAGGATAAACCTGCACAAGCTCCTCCATCCTGGGAACTTATTACATCATGCGGTCGCGAGATCATCCTTAAATACTCCAACTACCCGCAGGGCTTTTCCGCCTCTATCTTCGACGTCGCAGGTCGCAAGGTGGATGAGGTACGCGCCTTCAAATCCTCAGGCACCGTCACCTGGGGTGAGAGTGCACCAACCGGTGTCTACTTCATCCGTGCAAGTGGTTCTCAAGCAAAGGAGGTCAAACGGTTTATCATAATGCGCTGACCCGTAACTCCGTAACCCCATAACCCCGTAACACACTAACCCATTAACACAGCCTTGACATGGGCGTTAAATCCACTATTATTTTACATCTGGAGTAAAGGGACGTAGCGGAGGTTTCGTTCCAGAGGCTCTTCTGGGGGAAAGAGGCCATGTCACGCTGAGTTGCAAGGGTTGACAAGTGTAGTGGAATGCATATAATTGAGGCTCATTTCGCGATTTTGCAAAACGCCCATGTAGCTCAGTCGGCAGAGCACATCCTTGGTAAGGATGAGGTCGCCAGTTCAATTCTGGCCGTGGGCTTGTAAACGTAGTTTTGAAGGAGGAAAGCAAATGGCGAAGGCCAAGTTCGACAGATCGAAGCCGCACATAAACATAGGGACTATAGGTCACGTGGATCACGGCAAGACCACGTTGACCGCGGCGATCACCAAGGTGTTGGGTTTTGCAGGCGGCGCTAAGTTTACGCCTTTT
>DAOVCF010000176.1 GCA_030670165.1 Candidatus Stahliibacteriota bacterium
AGATCGCCCCACGGCGGGTCATAGATAGGATGGCGCTGACCGTACTCAAGATAGAGATCCATTATCCAACGAGCGTAGGCGTCGTATCCCTCCTGACCATAGGCCTTCTCCCACCACAGCACCTCACAGTAGGTTGCAAAACCCTCGTTGAGCCAGAGGTCAGCCCAGGTGGCGCAGGTTAGCCAGTCGCCCCACCAGTGATGGGAAAGTTCGTGCGCAATTACCCAGCTCCAGTTATCTCCCCACCCCGAGTAGGTGTTAAAGAAGGTACAGGTGGTGTTCTCCATCGCACCACCGATGGGTGCATGAGCCTGATCGTACTTCTCCGAGGCAAAGGGATATGGGGGGAAGATTTCGGAAAAATATTCTACTATTCCGGGGGTGCAGTCGAACTTATCCCTTACATCATTGGCAGCAAGAACCCATGTCCTCATAGGAACCTCGATCGCATCCACCGTGGCGAAGGTATCCTTTGTGACGTAATACTTACTTGCGGCAAAGGCAATAAGGTAGGTGGGCTGGGGATAGTGCTCCTGCCAGGTGTACGTCCACCAGTTGTCGTTCTTTTCCAAGGATTCAAGCGTGCCGTTGGCTACGAGTTGATAATCGCGAGGCACGGTGAGGCGTTGGGTAAAGACGGCCTTGTCCGAGGGCTCGTCGTAGCAGGGAATCCAGTTCCGCGCCCCTTGCGGTTCACAGTTGGTGTAGGTAACCACCGCATCTATCATAAGACCCTGTCCATTTTGAACAGGCTTTCCGTGGTAGCTAATGGTTAGGGAGAGGGTCTCACCCGCCTGCACATCGCGTCCCAGGGCTATCTTGAACTTATCCATCATCACAGGCGTCCAGGCCAAATCACGAGTTCCCTCTTTTACCGACTCTATTGTATAGATCCAGTGGAAGTTAAGAGGCAATGTATCCAGTGTATCGGAAAGGGCCTGAAGCGTTATGGTAACCTCAGCCCAGATGGTATCCGCGGGGATATCCACGGTCATATCGATGTTGTAGTCCAGAACATCGAAATCGTGCTCCTCATCCCAGTAGTCTCCCGGCATTGAAAGAGCTTGATCAACTCGCTCCTGCTTTTGGATAAGCATGGACTGCTCGAGTGTTGGAAGAGGTACGGCAGTAAGTAACATAAACAACAAACTCATTTCCATCCTTTCGTTAAATGGTTTGACCTCGATTATTCTAGTTTAACCTGAGGTTTAGTGTTGTCAAGTGCTTTAAAAAGGCCGGCTGTAATCCGTCCTTACCGATCATTATAAATATCAAAGGCCGACCTTCAGGTCGGCCCCTACGATTTTAAGCTGCAATCTTTTGTCCCAAGGGGACAAAAGGAGCACTTAACTATTCCTCTTTATACTCAGGTATAAAACCTTCCTTCGTGAGAAGCTGGACCGAGTCGCGGGCGTTTTTTATGATCTTTTCCGCGTTCTTCATGATGTCGTCGTAGGTAAGGTTGGTGATTCCGGCAACGCCTTCCTTGATGGCCTGCATACCGACGGCGGCAGCCTCGCGCGGGTAAACCTCCCACTCCTCCATGGAAGGAATGATGTAGTCTTCGCTGAGACCCTTGTCTTCGGCGACCTTGGCCAGTTCCTTGGCCGCGGCGATGCACATGCCGTCGGTAATGGTGCGGGCGTGAACGTCAAGGGTGCCGCGGAAGATGCCCGGGAAGCCCAGTGAGTTGTTGACCTGGTTGGGGAAGTCTGAACGTCCTGTGGCCACTACTCGGGCCCCCGCCTTCTTAGCCTCCCAGGGCCAGATCTCAGGAACAGGGTTAGCGCACGGGAAAACGATCGGGTCTTTGGCCATCCCCTTGATCCACTCGGGCAGGATGGTTCCAGGCCCTGGTTTGGAAGCGCCTACCACCGCATCAGCGCCGCGCATGGCTTCGGCAGGACCGCCCGTGATCTGTTCCGCGTTTGTGATCTGGGCAAGCTCCCACTTCTGTTTGTACTTTTCGGCAAGATCGGTCCGGCCCTTGTGGATGGTGCCCTTGGAGTCAATCAGGATGATATTGCCAGGCTCGAATCCTCCGGCGATGCATACGTGGGCGGCCCGGATGTTAGCAGCACCGGCGCCGAAGAACACCAGCTTTACATCCTCAATCTTCTTGCCCACAAGTTTAATGGCGTTGGTAAGACCTGCATAGATGATGGCCGCGGTGCCCTGCTGGTCGTCGTGCCAAACAGGGATACGGGCACGCTTTCTGAGTTCATCGAGCACGTAGAAGCACTTGGGCTGGGAGATATCTTCGAGATTGATGCCGCCGAACGAAGGCTGAAGAAGCAATACCGTCTCGATGATCTTATCCGGGTCCTTGGTATCAAGACAGATAGGGAAAGCATCAACGCCACCCAGATACTTGAACAAAAGCCCCTTACCCTCCATCACCGGCAGCCCGGCCTCAGGTCCGATGTCACCCAGGCCTAAAACCCGGGTGCCGTCGGAGACCACAGCCACCATGTTGCCCTTATTGGTATGCTCAAACACCTTCTCAGGGTTTTCTTTGATATCCAGACACGGCTTGGCCACGCCAGGCGTATACCAGATGGCGAAGTCGTCCATGTTGCGCACACAGCACTTGGCCGTCACCTGGACCTTGCCCTGATAGAACGGGTGCATCTTCATCGCGTCCTTGCCCGGCTTGGCGGCCTTGGCAAGAAGTTCCTCAACGTTCCTTTCTTCCATTATTGTTTCTCCTTTGGCTTGAGTTTAAATCTTTCGGGTAAAAGCTGATCAAGCGTTGACCAGCGTTGTTTTCCGTCTGTGAACATAAGGATAGCTACGTTCCCCTCCGCAAATTCCGATATCACCGCAAGACACGCCCCGCACGGAACCGAAGGCTCATCTGTAGGGGTGTAGACTGCAAGTGCAGTGATTCTCTTCTCCCCTGCCGAGACAGCGTTAAAGATCGCCGTCCTCTCCGCACAGATACTGAGTCCGTAGGAGACGTTCTCCACATTGGTGCCTGAATAGATGCGGCCGCTTTCTGCAAGCACCGCCACCCCAACCGGGAAGCCAGAATAAGGTGAGTAGGAGTTCACCGCAGCATCACGTGCCGTTTGTTTAAGTTTCTCGACTACTTGCGGGGGAAGAAACGATTCTTCCCTCAATTGTGTTTGAGGATCACTTCCAGGCCGTTCTTCCGGTGACATTAGTCAAGAAGATACGCCAATTCGGATGCTTGTCAAGCATTCCAATCTTCTTCGTAGCGACCGACCGATCGCCTCCAACGGAGGCGGTGGCGATCTCATATGGGATACAATGCGAGGACCCCGATCTAAGTTTCGTGGGTTCAATAATGAAGTGCAACACCTTGTCAAGCGCTTGACAGGTATCTGATCGAGACTAGAATACTTTTGTCCGGTGGGCCAGGTGGTCGCTTCGCTTTCCGAGCGGAGAGGAAAGTCCGAACTCCAAAGGGCAGGGTGCCGGCTAACGGCCGGAAGGGGCAACCCTTGACTAGTGCCACAGAAAACACACCGCCTGCCTGCGGCAGGTAAGGGTGAAAAGGTGCGGTAAGAGCGCACCGCCCGGATGGTAACATTCGGGGCACGGTAAACTCCACCCGGAGCAAGGCCAAGCAGAGGGACGGCGGCCCGCCGATGAGGTTTTACCTCGACCCCTCGGGTAGGCTGCATGATGCCCGCGGCAACGCGCTGGTACTAGATAAATGACCGCACTCGACAGAATTCGGCTTACAGGCCCACCGTTATACCCCACACGCCTGCTCTGCAGGCG
>DAOVCF010000190.1 GCA_030670165.1 Candidatus Stahliibacteriota bacterium
AACAAACACCAAAAAATCAACAGGCCTGAACAAAGCGGAATCCTTTTCATCCTGTCCTCCTTATTATGTTTACATTGTATATGCTCAGGGTATAATGTCAAGCTGTCAAAACCCTACCCGGTCCCAAACACACCCCGCCGCTGAGCGAATAGACATCGATGACGACGGGAATATCTCGGGACTGTTTTAATTCACCCGGTAAGGATCTTGTAACTGGAGGGTTTCACCTTGGTGTGATTTTAATCGAACTTGAAGAACCAGCTTGATTCTGATCTTGTTCGATATGAGGCAACGCCCATTCCAATATATTGACAACGTCTGAATCGATACCTACAATTGCCTGCTTCATAGTCATGGGGAGTCTGTACTTAATGTTGTACGTATGTATTTCAAGAGCGAGAAAAAGGACTTAGCGGCCAAGGAGAAGGTTAGTCTGGTAAAGGAATTGGGAGATTTGGAAATCGTGAAAACATCTGAATAATAATCGTATATTGTCTGTTGGCCCCAGCTCCGCCGGGGCTTTTTCTTATACAATCATTTTACCGCACCCGGTCATTTCACTGCGATCTTTTCGCCGCAGGCGAAAAGGAGGATTACTAAAACCTCCAGCCGAAGTATGCCGGGACGGTCAAGGAGAGCGGACATCGGTCGGTTCCCGAACCTATACCGTAGACAAGCTCCAGCTTGCCGACGAACCCCTTGCCAAGCCCCAGTCCCAGACCGATGCCTGCACCGGCGAGCAGCCCGTCGTGGGGGTCTTCGTTGACCTTGGCCAGGTAGAGGGGCGGCAACCCTGGCTCGTGTATGGCGGCGATGTCGAATGAAACACTGGCCGCCCACCAGCAGTCGTCTATACCGCCTACAAGGGGCAGATTCTTGAGGGAAAAATCCAGCCACCGGTAGCGCAGCTCCACCGAACCCACCGAAAGACACGGCCCAACCTGGGTGGTGTCCTTCCAGCCTCTAAGGAAGCGATCCTTGCCGATGTAGATGGTGCGGTAGCGAGGGATGGAATCTATCTGCTGGTAGGTGAAGACGTTGCCTGCAAGCACCGTCCTTTTCCCCAGAGGAAGGTATCCGGCCACCGAGAGGGAGCAGGCGCGCTGGGTTTGAAAGCCCTCGGTGTAGCCCGGATTGTGGAGGTAGGAGGCAACGACCTGAACGCCCCTGGTTGGATACGAAGCGTCGTCGCGCAGGTCAAGTTCAAGGGTTGGCTTGAGGTAAACGGAGCGGTCGATTGTATCCGAAGCAAAGGTATAGGTGTATGATTCCAGACCGTATGCCTTGGTCTGCAGGAAGCCGATCTCGAGCGAAGCGGTCAAGGGACGAACCAGCCGCACGGTTTGCTCGTATGATACCCTGTGCTCGATGCGGTAGAGCCGAGCGTCCTTGCGCCAGAAGTAGGTAAAGGTGTAACCTAACTTCTCGCCGTGCCAGCGGTTGTAGGTGATGGGGGTCTCCACAAAGGTATAACCCTTCCAGCGAGGCGTGGAGAACCGGAACCCGATTTCGCCTCCAACATCCACGTGCAGCGCTCTACCGAACAGGTTTGGATACAATGCGCCCGCCCCCAGGTAGAATCCGGTGGAGGCGTCTATGCCAACGATTGGGTAAGGAAGTGGGTAGCGGCGTTCAGCGACCGTGATTACTACGTCGCTCTTCTCCGCGTCAGGATCAACCGCCTGGATGTCAACGCTGCCGAACGCACCGGTGCTTAGTATGGCGTTGCGGGTCTCCTCGACCGCCTCAGTGGTCAGGGTGTCGCCCGGTCCAAAGACAAGCTCGCGGCGGATGATACCCTCATGGGTAAACTCGTTGCCTTTTATCTCAATCCTTCCAACGACCGGCGCAGGGAAAACAAGTGGACCTACAACTTGAGGGAACTTCTCTGGATTCACCTCCGGAACCACAGGCTGCGGCGGCATCTGTTGGGCAAGCGTTATCGGAGCGGCAATTATCAGGGCGATTAAGAAGATGTTCATTTGCCCTCTATCTCGCCAAGGAGCTTCTGGGCGTCCGGCTTATCCTCGAGGTAGAAGTCTGCAGGGTTGTAAGGGTTGGTAACGGCCAGACACCTCTTGAGCTGTTCACGGGCGGCGGAGTAGTTCTTCTGTTTTACGTAAACCTTGGCAAGGTCAACGTAGAGCAGGGTGTAGTTGGGATCAATACCGATGCCCTTCTTAAGATAGGAGATTGACTTGTTGATGTCCCCGCCTGCAAAGCCGGGCACCTCGAGATACCAGATGGCCAGCCCGTCCATGGCCGGGGTAAACTTGGGGTCCAGTGAGAGAGCCTTTTCAAAATCAGCCTTGATACCGGGAGCCATCGAAAGTGAGTTGAGCACGCCCTTTGTCTGACCGATCCGCCCCAGGGCTACCCCGTGCCAGAAGTGGGTCTCGGGGATCTTGACGTCCGCCGCCTTGGCCTTTTCCGCGTAACCCCTGGCCGTCTCGTAGCGGGAAAGCTTATCCTGTTTTGAGGTCTTGTCGTCACCGTAAAGACAGTAAAGCCTGGCCATGCGCCAAAGTGCTCCCGCATCGTTGGCGTTCTCGGAAAGGACCTCCTTACACAGGTTGTAGATCTGATCGGTATAGCCTTTGTAATCCTTGTGTCGGTTCTGGTAGTAGTTATCGGCCTTGGAGAGCCGCGCGTCTGCCGCCCACACTGCGGCCACTATCAGAAGCCCGCACAGAACAACTCGTTTCATGCTTCCTCCTTGATAATGGTGAGTCTACGAAATGAACTTCGCAAGTCAAGTGCAAAAAAAATCCCCGGCCGGGCGCAAGCCCAACCGGGATCCACTGACAGGCCTGGGTTCTTAGTTCAAGTTAGTTTTCGGTTTGCCTCCTTGAGGTTTGTTGATCTTCGCGGGCTTCCCTGGGAAACCCGGCACTACTGCTTTGGATTGTCCAGATCATCCACACCTACGAAGTCGTCTATGTCCTCGACGATCTCAATGGTCTCGTAGACCTCCGGCGGGATGATGCAGCCGCACATCCGTTCGATGTCAGCGATAAGGGGTGGGGCGTCTTGTGGCCAGGAGCGTCCTCCCAGACCGTCCAGAAGGGTTACGTCGGTCACCTGCTCAGGGGGAACGCCTGCCCATTGAGCGACCGCATTGTGGATGTCTTCTTCAGTGCAATCTGCAAAGAGAGGGCTTACCATAAGCCCAAAAAAAACGAGCGCGGCAAAAGCCAAAGCTACGCGCTTCATGTTATCCTCCTTGGGTTGGGGGTTAGGTT
>DAOVCF010000053.1 GCA_030670165.1 Candidatus Stahliibacteriota bacterium
TTCAATAATAGCACAGGCTGAGAGCCTGTGCCACAATCCCTTGCCTAAAGTGATTCGCTGACTATAATCCCTATCAAAACAAAAGGAGCAACACTTGAAGCTTTTTACATTCGACACCGTGCCAGGCCAGGGCTCCATGACCACCTTCCATACCCTTGCAAGGGAAGGAATAGAGTGTTTGTGTCTGGTGTCACCCCAGACCCCAATCATCAGCGTTGGCTACTTCCAGGATACGGCCGCCGAGATAGATTTAGACTACTGCGCTTCCCACAATCTGCCTGTGATGCGGCGAGAAGTAGGCGGCGGCGCTACATATCTTGACGCAAACCAGGTCTTCTACCAGGTGATCCTTCGACGCGATAACCCGTTGGCTTCGCGCAAGATATCAGAGCTGTATCAGACTTTATCCGCACCTGCCATCGAGACCTACCGCGAGTTCGGAATCCAGACCCGCTTCAGACCGGTGAACGACATAGTGACCGTGGAAGGGGAGCGCAAGATCGCGGGCGAGGGTGCGGGAGACATCGGACCCTGCGTGGTTTTCGTGGGTGGGATACTTCTAGATTTTGATTACGATACGATGGTCCGGGTATTGAAGGTACCGGACGAGAAGTTCCGGGACAAGATCTATAAATCCATGCAGGAGCACGTAACCACGATATACAGGGAGACAGGCAAGAGATTTTCCCGTGCCCAGATACGCAGTGTGCTTGTCGAGAAGTTTTCCGCTCTCCTTGGTCCACTTGAGCCTGCCCTGTTTACCCAGGAACTCCAGGCCAACCGGGAAGAAATCACCAACCGGATGCTGGATGAAGGCTTCCTCTACAAACGCACCATGAAGAAACCAGGGGAGGTGCGAATCCGCTCAGGGGTAGATTTTATCATGGGGATGCACAAGGCACCGGGCGGACTGATCAGGACAGCATCAGAGGTTCACGACGAAAAGATTGAAGACGTTACCATCTCCGGCGACTTCACCCTGCTGCCGCTTGAGGGATTACCAAGGATCGAGGATGGTCTGAAAGGTGCTGACAGAACACGAAGTGAGGTTGGTACTCGGATCGACCGAGTAATTTCTAAGGAGGGTCTGCAACTTCCCGGTATCTCAGTCGAGGACATGCTGCTGGCGCTGAAGATTGAGGAATAGTTAAGGTCGAAATCTTAAATAGAAATTCCAGGGATATCCCTTTCCCCAAAATCCAACGGAAGAAAAGATAAGATACTCATAGCCGTCTGTAATAAAAGTCGCCAGGAAGAGGGTGTCATTTTTTCTATAAACATCAGGATA
This sequence comes from Candidatus Stahliibacteriota bacterium, assembly GCA_030670165.1. GTDB lineage: Bacteria > Hydrothermota > Tepidihabitantia > B3-TA06 > B3-TA06 > B3-TA06. The sequence continues at coordinate 1,289 of DAOVCF010000053.1, forward strand.
TGCCTCGCAACAATCGTATTCAAGAGGAACCTCCATACAAAATGCTGGAAATTCGTAACGCTCATGAAAGACACACGATTCCATGCTCAAAATCGGAAACCAGGCAGGATCAGACAATCTACTTATCAATACGTTTTTCTGCACCGCGTTATTGAACATCCGCATAGCGCGAGTTGAGTCCATCACTGTATCGCTGGTTCGAGCCCACGAGATCCCGGTATAACCGCTAAAATACGCTTTCCCCTCTTCCATTGTCCAAACAGGTATGGTCGCATAGCGAACCCAGCCCTGTTCAAATGTACCTGTACCGCCGCTGAAAAATAGAACATCAAATACCTCCTTGCCGAAGTTCCATGGCTTCTCAACCTTGTAGAAGTTATCGTGGTAAAGATAATAAAGCATCTCCCTGCGAACGGAATCAGGCAAGGGAGCCGCCGGACCGGAGGAGGGTTTCAAGTTATCAACCGCCCAGTCAAGGCTCTTGCGTCTTCCCATCGCATCCTCCACAAGCCCATCAAGCTGGGCAGCCGCACGAGGATACCCTTGTGTAAGCACAGGCATAGGGATTATCTTCTCGTTACTCCAGTCCTTGGGGCCATAGGTAGCCTTATAGGCCTCTCTATCTTCCTCCCACAAGTAGCAATCATAGTCGTGCCAGTAGAAAATCCACAAAAACTCCTCAAGAGAAAACGCTGATACTATACTGCACAGGACGAAGAGAGTCGAAAAAACCCTTTTCATAATTAAGGAGAATAACGTGAAAGTTTAATTTGTCAACCACTCTTATTGATCACACTCGCTTAGGGTAAAGTCCAGTCCGTAGGAAGGACATTGATATTGATTCTGGCAAGCCTTCGCTGATCCGGCTCCAATAATAAATCTTCATTGTTCTCCAGAAATCTCAAAAGACCTTGTATCCATGCCGCCGAAACCGCCCCGTTTGGATCAAGACTATTGACACCATTCTCTAGGGCATCAAGATCAAAATTATCTTCATTAAATAGATTCCAATGCTCATCTATCTGATTGGGTCCCTGAACCTCCCGCAGGAGCGCCCCTGTGTTGGTATTATGGGGAAGTTCTCCATCGTATGGACGCACCAATTCAGGGAGAATCTCTGTATACTCATCCTCCATTCCCGCGTACAGCAACCAGGCGTAACTTACGTGAAGGACGCGATTGTCCCTTATTTCCGCTATCGTATAAGGTTCCTTGCCCAGTTCTCTGTAACCTATAACCTTGCAAAGCCACGCCAGGTAGCCCAGGAAGACTAATCTTTTTTGACTTCCAGCGAAGAGGATGCTGGCACCGTCCGGATGTATATCTATCGCTCCTCCTGTAGCGTGGGTCGTTTCTACGTTCCTTCTTCCTGGTGGGAGGTTTTGTTGCTGAGTGGTCGTTCTATACCCTGAACTAAGCACCAGACCGGCAACTCCTCCAAATACCACATCCCATTGAGCCTTGACATGAGAGTAAAGGATGGCCATTTCTGGAATGATAATCCTTGTATTGCTTGCATTCTGATTTCCAATCAGAGTGGCACAGTAGGTCATAATCTTGCGCCAGGCTATGTCCCGCGCTTGCATGGCTCTGTTGTAAAGCCCGAGGAAAAAGGTCCAACGATCGTCTATTGTTTCACCTTTGAGATCAAAACCCATCACCTGCTCTTGTCCAATCAGACTTATTTTATCCCTCCCTATCCATGCTCGCGTCAGAATCGTGATGTAATCCAATATCTTCTTGATGTAACTCGCTTTGATCGCTTTATCGTAGTTTGCGGGATATCGGGGTGCGAAGGGATTCTCCTGGCTGAGAAATCCATGTTGGAACCCACCGGTTGCCCGTGTATATTTGGGCAGAAAGGACGGACGACCAAAATTCGACTGCGAAGAATCGAGATAGACGTGTATAAAATATGCCCAGGCCTCTATATCCGTCGGATTAAAATCAGGAAAATGCTCGGGTGCAGGAGGATTCTCCGCATCCACCTCGGACAAAATTTCTCTTATCGTTGCGTAAGGCATAATATCTCCCTTCTTTGTTTATCAAGTCTCCTCTGGATTATGACGAGTGCAATAGAAACCTGACGAATTAAGCCATGGAGATCGTGATCGGAGTCAGCAAAAACTTGACTCCGCGCCGTCTGCGAATAGAATGTTGATAGATCGGAGGCTAAAATGAACGAACAACCCAAACCTGTACGCAGACTGGACGTTGAGATAAAGCCAGAGCAGGCCGAGGGCACCTACTCGAACCTAGTGCTCGTTGCCCACTCTTCATCGGAGTTCATACTGGATTTCGCGCGCATGCTACCAGGACTGCCCAAGGCCAGGGTGCTTTCACGCATCATCATGTCGCCGCAGCACGTTGAGCTTCTGCGCCGCACCCTTGAGGAGAACATCAAGAAATTCGAGGCACGCTACGGAAAGATCGAGGTTAAGGATCAGCCCGGCCCCCCAAAAGAGATGGGCTTTACTGCACCGCAGCACTAGTGCCGGCTTTCGCTGGCTGGGCAAGATAGCGGCTGCGGAAGGTGCCAGGTTTTACCTCGTAGGAGGGACGGTGCGCGATAAGCTGTTGGGTAAAAAGACGGTTGACATCGACCTGGCGTGCGAGGGCAACGTAAAACGCGTAGGTGAGCGGCTGGCCAAAGAGCTCGCTACCAAATTCAGCTACTACCCGCCGTTCAAGACAGGAACACTTCAAGGACCCAAAGGTGAAAGGATAGACATCGCAAGAACTCGAAAGGAAGGATACCCAAAACCTGGTGAACTCCCGAAGGTTGAGCCCGCTTCGATCGAGGATGATCTCTACCGGCGGGACTTTACCGTGAACGCCATGGCCCAGTCGCTGCATCCTGGAGATTTCGGAAGGCTTATCGATCCATTGAACGGTCAGAAAGACCTCAAGCGCGGCCTGATTAGGATAATTCACGATAAGAGTTTTATTGACGATCCCACCCGCATCTTCCGTGCGGTACGTTACGCGGAGCGACTGGGGTTCAGGATCCAGCCGCACACGTCAAGGCTTCTCAACAAAGCTGTGGAGCGCATCTCTGGCCTTTCAAGCGAGAGACTCCTCTACGAACTGCAGTGTATTTCTAAGGAACCGTCTGAAGTAAGGATAAAGGGCATCAAGAGATTGGAGTCATCAGGCGCGCTCGGCTTCCTTGGGAAACCCCTTACTCCCCTCTCCCCTGCGCGGCTGAGACGCATCAAGGAAAGTTACGAGTTCCTGTGCCTTTTATTTTTCCACTTCGAGGAAAGCTACATCTCCAAGCTACCTATATCCAAAGCGTGCGTGAAGACAATATCAACCCTTCGGCAGAGAAAGGGTATTATGCGAAGGCTTGCCGGTCTGAACACGCCTTCGGGAATCTTTTTCTACCTGAAAGAGTTCGACGAGAGAGGACTAAGGATCATCAGTGAAACCGAGCGATCAAAGAACCGTGCCAAGATCGCCGAGTATCTTGCCAACTACAGGAACGTGACGATAAGAACAACCGGTGATGATTTGAAACAACTAGGCCTAAAGCCTGGGCCAAGATACCAGGAATTGCTGGATAAGTTGCTCGCAGCCAAGTTGGACGGGAAGATTAGAACAAAACGCGATGAAAAAGCGCTTCTTAAACGCTGGACCGAATAGTCATGGGACTTTTCTCTCGCTGGACCAATCCCGATTACTGGATAATGGTGATGCTTGCTTTACCAGGGATGCTTGCCGGACTTACCTTTCACGAGTTTGCTCACGCCTGGATGGCGAACAAGCTGGGCGATCCCACCGCCAAGATGATGGGACGCTTAACACTCAATCCCTTGCGGCACCTTAACATAATAGGCACCCTTGCTATAGTACTCCTTGGGTTCGGCTGGGCAAAACCTGTCCCAATAAATCCGGACAACTTCAGGGATCGCCGCAAGGGAACCCTTCTCGTGTCAATAGCGGGCCCGGGGGCGAATCTGATTTTGGCCTTGCTCCTCGCCGCACTCTTCAGACTCGTTGGATTGATTTCCCTGCAGACGTCCTCGGTTATCGCTTATATCCAGGGGATCCTCGGTTTAGCCGTTTTCTACAACCTCATACTTGCCTTCTTCAACCTCATCCCTATACCTCCCTTGGACGGCTCGCAGATACTTTTTTCACTAATCCCCCTGCGTAACGTCAAGGTTGTTTTCTGGCTGCAGCGCTACGGCTTCATTATACTTCTCGTTCTCATCTTCACACGAGTTCTCTGGTATATAATCGGCGTACCCAGCCTTTACCTTACCGCAATCCTTGCAGGTCCTAAAGCCTTGAGTATAATATTTCACTAGGATGGGTAAGAAATCTTCTAACAAAACCCCTCGTTCGAAGGGAAATGCCAGACCACGCAAGCGGGACAACACCGACATCGTAATCGGCCTTCTTCTGCTGCTTCTTGCCGGATTCGTAACCATCAGCCTTGCGAGCTTTAATCCTCAAGCGATACCCACAAGACCTTCCAACTGGGGCGGCATGCTGGGATTCCTTCTGGCGCGCGAACTCTACGCGTGGCTTGGGGTCATCGCGTATCTTCTTCCCTTACTTCTCTTATTATGGGGCATCAACCGTCTGCTGCGCAGGCCTTTGAAGAGACTGGTCCTAACCACACTGAGTTTGCTGGGCTTTGCATTCTTCGTGGAAATCACCCTGGGTTACTTCCATAAGGTACCGCTCTTCCCTCTCCGAAACGCCGCAGGCAAGACTCTTGAATCCATGAGTCTTGCCGGAAGGATTGGAACCCTGATATTCGACTATCTGACCGGCCTTGTGGGGCGTCTGGGACTGGGGTTCATCCTCGGTTTCCTCCTTTTGGCATCCATCGTTCTTATCTTCGACATCAATCTGCACAAGATTCTGGTAAAAGCCCTGGAGAGTGCCCGGGCCGCTCGAGAAGAACGCAGTGAGAGACGCGCGGCTCTCATGATGGAAAGGGCCAAGGCTGAGGAGGCAAGACGAGAGCAGGAAGAACTGCAAGCTGAGGTAGTAAAAGTTGAAAAAGAGGAGGTGACAAAGGGAATTGAATCGCCTAATGGGGTGACCGAGCGCATCGTTCGTACATCCGCAAGGGAGGTCTCCCCTGAGGAGCTTGGGCTTGCGGAGCTTCTTGATCCTGTTCCCGAGGGCTGGGAGGCGTTGCCTGACCGCGAGGCACGCGAGGGTGCAAAGGTGTTGATTAAACGCCTTGAGGAGTTCGAGGTGACGGGCAAGGTGGGCGACATCATCCCAGGTCCGGTCATCACCCGGTATGAGTTCCATCCTGACCCTGGCATCAAGCTCTCCAAGATCACGAGCCTCGCAGACGATCTTTCATTGGCTCTTAAGGCCGAGCGCATCCGGATCCTGCCTATCCCTGGCAAGTCTGCGGTAGGTATTGAGATACCGAACCGCGCCCGCAAGAGTGTTCCCCTCAGGCTGGTTGTGGGATCCAAGGCCTTCCGCGAGTCACCAAACCCCTTGACGATCGCCCTTGGTACCACCATAACCGGAGTTCCTGAGGTAACCGATCTGGCGTCCATTCCTCATCTTTTGATCGCGGGAACCACCGGTTCGGGGAAATCGGTTTGCATCCACAGCATCCTTTCCAGCATTCTCATCAAGTCCTCTCCCAATCAGGTCCGGTTCATGACCATAGACCCCAAACGGCTTGAGCTGCCCATTTACAACCCGATCCCTCATCTGATTCAGCCGACCATCGTTGATCCGCGCAAGGCAGCGAGTAGCCTTGAGTTCGTGGTGCGTATAATGGAGGAACGCTACAAGGAGTTCTCCCGCGTGGGGGCACGCGACATCACCGGTTACAACCGGTATGCTGAAAAGGAAAAAAAGAAGAAGAAGCCTTACATCGTGGTGGTGGTGGATGAGCTTGCCGACCTGATGCTCACCGCTCCCTCCGAGATCGAGCAGCGCATCATCAGACTCGCCCAGATGGCCCGCGCGGTCGGGGTTCACCTGGTTTTAGCCACCCAGCGTCCCTCGGTAGACGTAATCACCGGGCTTATCAAGGCAAACTTCCCAGGAAGGATAGCGTTTCAGGTGGCGTCAAAGACCGACTCAAGGACAATCCTTGACATGAACGGCGCAGAGGCCCTGCTGGGTCGAGGAGACATGCTGTTCCTGCCGCCAGGTAAAGGGGAGCCGGTCAGGCTTCACGGCTCCTTCGTCTCAACCGGAGAGGTGGGCAGGATCGTCAATAGACTGGCAGGCGCCAGGTTAAAGGCACTACTCTCCACTCAGGTTGGCGATGAGGAAGCTGGTGGGTTGGCCGACGCAATCCTCTCCGCCGACCTTCTTGATCCGCTGATTGACCCGGCAGAACCTCTCTATGAGGTTAAACGAAAGCGTCTGGCAGAGATCATCTCCCCTGAAATCCTTGCATCCATCGAAGGCCGCTACTATCCGCATATGGAGGAGCTTGTTCCCATCCGCGAACAGATGGAACACGAGACAAGGCTTGAGGAGGCCGACGAGTTCTTTGCCGAGGCGGCAAGGCTGGTGATGCGTCACAAGGAGGCTTCGGTATCGATGCTTCAGCGCCGGCTGAACGTAGGCTGGGCCAGGGCAGGCAGGATAATAGATCAGCTGGAACAGGCAGGCATCGTAGGTCCTTACGAGGGAAGCAAATCAAGAAAGGTCCTGATCGAGGACGAAGCGAAACTGGAAAAGATCCTTAAGGGGTTGGAAGGAGTGTGAGGCAAACGGGATTTGACAGACCATTCGTGATAGGGTAAAATCCACGCGGATTTCAAGAAGGTAAACCTCTTTAGGATTTGCAGGAGGACGCATGATCAGTTATCTCAAGGAGATTCTGGCGCACGTGCCGGCGGACTACGCCGAGCTGCGTTATCACGAGCGCAGGGTGAACGCGGTCGCGGTTCGCAAGGGGGAACCCGAAGCGGCGCAGACTAATCATCTTACGGGCGTGGGTGTGCGGCTGCTGGACTCTGGTCGGTGGGGATTTTCCTCTACCCCAGGCGGCAAGCGCGCGGATATCCTACGAGCGATAAGTGACGCCGCAACCGCTGCCAAGGCCATGAGCAAGCGGAAAAAAAACCTGGCGAAAGCAAAACTGGCCAAGGGGGAGTTCAGACCGCCTGTTGAAGACCCGGTAGAGAATCACCCCCTGGAAGAGAAACTGGGGCTGGTAAAGGAGGCCGAAGCCAAGGCGCGGCGGTCTAAAAAGGTAGTCTCGGCATCATCCGCTTACATCGAGTACCTGGACAAGAAGGCCATCGTTACCTCGGACGGCGCGGCAGCACTTATCACCGACGCGAAACCGGAGTTCCGTATCACCGTGGTGGCTAAAGAAGGAACGAACATGGTAACCGCATCTGAATCTGCAGGAGTCACCGGAGGCTGGAAGGACCTGTGGCGATACGGAGCGGCAGAAGAGATTGTGGAAAAGGCGGTCAAGCGTGCCCAGAGGCTTCTCTCTGCGGAGTTCCCAAAGGGTGAACGTATGAAGGTTATCCTCAGCCCGGAGATGGTGGGGTTGATAGCCCACGAGGCCATAGGCCACACCGTTGAGGCCGACTTTGTGCTATCCGGAGCTATCACCAAAGGTAAGATAGGCCAGCGTGTTGCAAGCGAGCTTGTGACCCTTGCAGATTCCGGGCCTTCGGTTCACATACCGGGTGCCTCAGGGACTCTTCTGGTGGATGACGAAGGGGTCATGACCGAGCGCACCGTTATTATCAAGAATGGCATCCTTAAATCCTACCTTCACAATCGGGAGAGCGCGGCCTCCTTCGGGGTCTCCCCTACCGGCAACGCCAGGGCATATGAGTACTCAGACGAACCTATCATCCGCATGCGCAACACATACATCGAGCCTGGGAAAATGAGCCTTTCCGAGCTTTTGGCCTCCACCGACCGGGCACTTCTTCTTGAAGGCGCGGGCAGCGGTCAGGCCGACGCCAACGCCGAGTTCATGTTCGGCGTGCAGGAGGCGACCCTGATCGAGAAGGACAAGAGAAAGAAGACCTTCCGCGGCGTAACCATCTCGGGCAACGCGTTCGATGTCCTGGCAAGCGTGGACGCAATCAGTAAGGAGTTCCGCTGGGCTTTAGGTGCCGGCCACTGCGGCAAGTTCCAGAGAGCAAAGGTAGATGCAGGAGGAGCATACGTTCGCTGCGAGGCGATAATCGGAGGTCGTCATGGCTGAGTTGGTTGATAGGCTGGAAGAACTCGTCCGCTGCGCTCTTGCCAAGGGCGCAGACCAGGCCGAGGCGTTCGGTCAGGGGTTTGAAGACCGTGAGGTATGGCTTGAGAACAACAGAATCAAAACCGCCAAATCTCATCCTGGAGAGGGAATCGGCCTGAGGGTCATCAGGAATAAAAGACTCGGCTTTGCCTCGGACAACAATCTTGATGAGGCAAACTTTGATGAACTGTGCACTAAGGCACTTGCACTGGCCTCGGCCAATCTTACCGACAAGCTCCAGATTATCCCGGAGCCACGCAAGCTATCTGCCCTTAAAGGACTCTACGATCCAAGGCTGGCAGGGCTGCCACTCAAAGAGGTAATCGCCATGGCCAAGCGGCTGCTTAAAGCCGCCAAGGACTACGACAGAAGGGTAACCGTTGACTCAGGCGGCGTGTTTGTCAACACGGGCGAGAAGGCAATCTTCAATTCCAACGGTCTGGCGGCATCCGAGCAGGGAAGCTCCATCACCGCAATGATCATGGGGATGGCCAGGGAAGCCGATGAGGTCTCGGCCTTCGATTTCCAGTTTGACGGTTCACTGAGACTTACAGGCATCAAGATTGAACCCCTGGCAAGGCGGTTCGCACAAAACGTAATCCGTTCCCTGGGCGCAAAACCCGCCCGTTCGTTTACCGGAACGGTGCTGTTCTCACCCCATGCAGTTGCAGAAACGCTTCTGGGTCCGATCTTATCCTCGATCAACGCCAACAATGTCCAAAAGGGCATGAGTAAACTGGCAGGCAAACTTGGGCAGCGTGTGGCCTCTACGAAGTTAACCATAGTTGACGACGGTCTGCTTAAAGATGGTATCGCATCCTCGGCCTTCGACCGGGAGGGACAGCCTCACCGAAAGTTGGCGATCATAAAGGATGGAAAGCTCGCAACCTATCTATACAATTCCTACACCGCGAACCGCGA
>DAOVCF010000049.1 GCA_030670165.1 Candidatus Stahliibacteriota bacterium
TCCTGCCATGAGGCAAGATACTCCTTCTGCCTGGGGGTGAGTTTATCTATCTTCACTCCCATCGAGCGAAGCTTGAGGACTGCAATCTCCTGATCCAGCCTGGCAGGCAGGTTGTAGACCTTGCGTTCGAGTTCTGCCCCATGCTTGAGAATGTACTCTGCGGCCAGCGACTGGTTGGCAAAGCTCATGTCCATCACCATTGCCGGATGACCTTCTGCAGCGGAGAGGTTTATGAGACGACCTTCTGACAGGAAGTAAACCTTGCGTCCGTTTGAAAGGGTGTGCTCCACGACCTCCTTGCGGACCTCGCGCTTGGCAACGGTGAGTGCTTCGAGATCGCGCTTTGAGATCTCAACGTCGAAGTGGCCGGAGTTGCAGAATATGGCTCCGTCCTTCATGTGCTCGAAAATCTTAGCGTTGATCACGTCTATGTCGCCGGTCAGGGTAACGAAGAGATCGCCTAAAGAAGCGGCCTTAATCATAGGCATGACCCTGAAGCCGTCCATCTCCGCCTCAAGCGCCTTTACCGGATTGACCTCGGTAACGATCACCTTGGCGCCCAGGCCCTTGGCCCGCATGGCTACCCCCTTGCCGCACCAGCCGTAGCCCGCGATGACAACGGTGGAGCCGGCGATAAGGAAGTTGGTGGCGCGGATGATGCCGTCCAGGGTGGACTGGCCTGTGCCGTAGCGGTTGTCGAAAAGGTACTTTGTCTCGGAGTCGTTGACTGCGATTACGGGATAGGTCAGTGCGCCGTCTTTGGCCATGGCGCGCAGGCGGATGACGCCGGTGGTTGTCTCCTCGGTCCCTCCTTTGACGCCTGCAAGAAGCTTGCGGCGCTTTGAGTGAAGGGTAGAAACAAGGTCGGCTCCGTCGTCCATGGTCACGTGGGGCTCGATATCCAGCGCGGCATTGATGTGCTTGTAATAGTCGGTGTTGTTGACGCCCCGGATGGCAAACACCTCTATGCCGTAGTCTTTGACCAGGGAGGCGGCAACGTCGTCCTGGGTGGAGAGTGGATTTGAGGCGCAGAGACGGAGCTTTGCGCCGCCCGCCTTCAGGGTAAGCATGAGGTTGGCGGTTTCGGTAGTCACGTGCAAGCATGCAGCAAGATGTACACCCTTCAAGGGCTTTTCTTTTGCAAAGCGCTCGCGGATAAACTTGAGAACGGGCATGAACCGGCCCGCCCACTCTATCCTGAGCTTCCCCTTGGGGGCTAATGCTAAATCTTTAACATCGTAATCCATGAATCTCCTTATTTTCTGGTTTGTTAATCTTTGCTCTTTAGTCTAGTTTGAGAGAAGTAAAATCCAAAACTCACACCGAGAAGGGCGGCCTCGGCAGGAAGAATAACCTTAATGAATTCTAGCAAGCCATTTATCTTTGAGATGTTGCCCCCGGCCAATATCAACGCAACCAATGGAGCAAGTATGGTAACTCCGAAGATAACGATGGTCACAATAGAAAGGATTCCAGCAATCTTCTCGCGTTGTTCTTCTATCGGTTTGGTAGGGGCTAAGGTTCTTCCTTTAACTTCTACAGTCTTACTTTTTGAATCACCCGCCATCTTACCGCCCCTTGGATTGTTTTTTTATCTGCTTCGATAACTCCTCGATAGCCCGCTTTAAGTCTTCGATTGGCTGATTCTCATATGTCATTACGCGGGCTTCACGTTCGGCCTGTATCCTAGCTATATCTATACGAGAATCATCCGCGTAACTGGTTAGTATCTCTTCTTTCCGTCCTCTGCTGATATCTATGTAGGTGCGATGCCCGCGTCTTCTCTCTTTAGCTATCCTTTTCAGAATCCCGAGTGCAAGACTTATCGTAGTACCAGTCTCTTGCCCTATCAGTCTAGCGATGTATTCCAGATCGTCGGCGGCTTCCTTGTCGAAATGAATTGTCAAGGCTGATTTCTCCGCCTTAACGCTTTTCTTAGAAGCCATAGCTCCTCCTTTATTTAGATGCCTGCGCGGTTTCGAAGCTCCTCCACCGCGTCAAGCTTCTCCCAGGTAAAGGTATCCTCGGTTCTGCCGAAGTGTCCGTAAGCGGCGGTTAGCTTGTAGATCGGCCTAAGCAGACCGAGCCGCTCGATGATGGCGCCCGGGCGAAAGTCAAACTCCGCGTTGATTATATCAAGTAGCTTATCATCATCGATCTTTCCAGTCCCGAATGTATCGATGGATACGGACGCAGGGTCAGGTTCGCCGATAACGTAGGCCAGGTTGACCTGTAACCGGTCGGCGAGACCAGCCGCTACCACGTTCTTCGCGATCCAGCGGGCGAAGTAGGTCGCCGAGCGGTCAACCTTTGTAGGGTCCTTGCCTGAGAATGCTCCGCCGCCGTGAGGTGCGGCACCGCCGTAGGTATCAACGATGATCTTCCGGCCGGTCATGCCGGTATCCGACTGCGGCCCGCCGATCACGAACTTGCCGGTTGGGTTGACGTAGAACCGGACGTCGGAAGTGTCCAGATCGGTGGGCAGTATGGGCTTGATGACCTTTTCGATTATCTCATTACGCGCCTCTTCAGTGATCTGATGGCCTGTGGAATCGAGTATCTCGTCGGTGTGCTGCGAGCTTATGACCACGTTCGCGATGCGGCGAGGCTTGCCGTCTACGTATTCGACCGTAACCTGCGACTTGCCGTCAGGGCCGAGATAGCCAAGTATGCCCTGCTTGCGGACCTCGGCAAGACGCCTCACAAGCTTGTTGGCAAGCATGATGGGCATGGGCATCAGCTCCGGTGTCTCGGTGCATGCGTAACCCACCATGAGACCTTGATCGCCCGCACCGCCCCGGTCAACGCCCTGCGCGATGTCCGGAGACTGATGGCCTATCGCGTTCAGTATGGCGCAGGTGGCAGCGTCGAACCCGTAGCGATGATTGGTGTAACCTATATCGGCAAGGAGCTTGCGCACCAGTACGGCAAGATCGGCGTAACCAGTGGTTGTAATCTCTCCCCCTACTATAACCAAACCTACGGTGATGAACGTCTCGCAGGCCACACGGCCTTGCCGGTCCTGACGCATCACCTCGTCAAGCACAGCATCGGAAATCTGGTCGCACATCTTGTCCGGATGCCCCTCGGTCACCGACTCTGAGGTCAAAAGTATCCTCTTCAACTACTTCCTCCTTTCATGTGAGGTTTCAAAAACATGAATCAAAAGTATATCTCTGGAAGCTTATAAGTCAACTGCGGCAAGGGGAAAAGCCCTCGAAATGCCGAATACCTGTCTGGCAGAATGGATGTTACATACCGTGACTTTCCTTGAGTTCGTTTTGACGGGAATCAGTTGCCCTTCCTGAAGTACTCGTCTACCCAGTGGTCTTTGGATTCTTTTTTGTCGCCGGATCGAGGAGCAGGCTGTGTTTGAGAAGGCTCAGGTGGAGAAGCGGAAGCGGCAAGCCCCACTGCCCCGGACGATGCGCTGAGACCCGCCGATTCCGCGTCCTCGGCCCGTGCCCAGGTAAACTGCTTTGCGTACTCACCCCCAAGGTTCAGGCTACGCAAACGCTCGACCCTGAGCTGGATGGGCGGGTGGGATGAGAAAAGGTTGACCTTGACCTTGGCTTGGGGCTTTTTGGGATTGATGCGGTCCTTGCACGCAGGTGATGAGATAAAAAGGTGAGCGGTTGCGGTTGAGGTGCGCTGCATCTTTTGATAGGTTGAGCCGATCTTTTCCAAAGCTCTAGCCAGGCCTTCAGGGTTGCGGGTCATCATCGCAGCAGATGCGTCGGCCAAGTACTCGCGCTGGCGTGAGATGGCGGCCCGGATGAGCATCACTGCCAGCGGCGCAAGAATAGCCAGAACCAGACCGATGGCCAGCCAGATAAGCGCCAGATAGCCTCCTCCCTTGCCTGAAGACCTTCGTCTGCCTCTCCCTAAGAAGAATCCCCAGCGCCAGAACAAATCGCGCGCAAGAATCACAAGCCCGATCATGATGGCAACAATAGTCATAAGCAGGATGTCGTAGTTCTTTATATGGCTCATCTCGTGCGCTACGACGCCCTGAAGCTCGGCCCGGTCCATCATTTCGTAAAGACCTGTGGTCACAGCGATAGCTGCATTCTTGGGATTTCTGCCTGTGGCGAAAGCGTTTGGAGCCGAATCGTGGATAATGTAAACCTCCGGCTTGGGCTGACCAGACGCGATGGCCATCTCCTCTACCACGTTGTGAAGACGCTTGTATTTGGCAGGATCGGCCCTGCGCGCTCCGTTGGCAACCAGGGCCAGCTTCTTGGCGGCAAAGAAGAAGATAATGTTGTAGCCGACGATGAAGAGCCCAAAAAGGACGTAGGGGGTCAGGCTGTAAACCCCGTAGTAGTACTGAAAGAACCTTATGACCGCACCTCCCACCAGCGCCAGGATAACGGCGAAGAGAAGTATAAACCCGAACGTCCGCCAGCGGTTGGCGGCAATCATCCCATAAAGGGTGCGGCGTCTCATAGCTCCGTCCAGACGTTTAGGTGCTGTCAGAAATTAGAACTCTACCTTGACCGGCTCGCGTGCCGCCTCCGCTTCCTCGGGTATCTCCCAGAACTCGAAACGCTTGAAGGCAAAGATGCCTGCAAAGATTATCCCTGGGAACTTCTCGGTCGCGGTATTGTAGTTCATGGTCGCGTCGTTGTAGAACTGGCGGGCGAACGCTATCTTCTCTTCGGTATTACGTAGCTCCTCCTGGAGAGCCAGAAAGTTCTGGTTGGCCTTGAGATCGGGGTAGGCCTCAGCGACCGCAAACAGGGATTTTAAGGTCTCTGAGAGCATGTTGTTTGCCTTAGCCGCGTCCTGCACGGTCTTTGCGTCCATACCCAGCTTGCGCGCGGCGGTGACGTTCTCCAGGGTCTGGCGCTCGTGGGCCGCGTAGCCTTTGACCGTTTCTACGAGATTTGGGATCAAATCGTAGCGGCGGCGAAGCTGAACGTCTATCTGGTGCCACGCGTTGCGCGTGCGGTTGCGCTTGACCACCAGCGTGTTGTAACCGATGATGGTGATGATGATCAAGAGCGCGATGATGCCTATGAAAATCCACAAGAGTATCATATTTCCTCCTTGCGGTATTGGCCTTGATAATAGGAAAGATTAAGGGCTTGTCAACCGCGTTTTGTGATTTTCTTTTTCCCCTTAGTAGACACTGACTTTTTAGACGAGGGTTTTTGCCCCTCTTCTTTTATTTCGGCAGATGTTACCGCTGGGAAATAAACAGTAGGGAGGTTTATGCGCCCCCAACGTGCACGGGCGGATGTGGAGGAAAGTATCTCTCTGGCAACGGTATACAAAAGCGCAGGTGCATTAGCGTGTACAAGTTTTTCTTCGGCTTCGCGGCTGGGAACATCAGCATCTACGACAAAGTACCCCGCCAGAGCAATAAGAAAAGAATACGGATTATTCTCGCCTTCCGTCGGTCTACAACGAAGCCCTAACACGCACTGCCACTTATGAGAAGCTTTATCATAGCAAAAGAAATCTGTGAAGTATTGAAATCCTTTGAAAAGATCACCTACGGGTTTCTCTTCATCGTAATCTTCATTAACGCTGAAAGAGAGCTCGCGTAAAAAGTAGGTTTCGACCTGTAAAGGTGATCGTCTCATGCTACTTTAGCCTCTTCATAAGTCGGTATGCTTTCAAAATCTATTCCCTCTCTTAAAGGTTGAAAATCAACCTTCTCAATGGGTTGCTTTTTGGGAGCTTTCTCAGGTTTTTCAATAATATATTCATGAGGGATTTCAGCCCAACAGTGTTCATGATACTCTAATCTTGAAGCAACGCCACGGATCGGGACGAGTTTGGGCACTACTTTCATCTCCAGGGCAAATGCCAGTTTGGCCATGGTTTCCATGGTCATGTTCCAATTGGTGCGGAGCATCTTCGTTATCCACGCGGCACTGGTGCCCATCCTACGAGCAAGTTCCGCCCGCGTCACGCCTTCCTCTTCCAGATACTTTGAAACTTCCTCCGCAAAGTCAAACTTCAAACCCTCTATGTGGAACTCCACATCATTCAAGAGTTCCTGATAGTCTTGGTTTAACTTCGCTTGAAGTTCATCCTTGTTTATCATGGATGCTCCTTATCCCAGCGGTCCTTGTACCGCTGTGTTTTTTTAAACTCTGCATTTCGCATAGTTTGACCTTCGTGCCTCTCACTGCCATGAGTAATAACACGAACCCCCATTTTGTCAGTAAAGCCGTAAAGCCTTGAAGGTCTTGTTTTATTCGATTTCATTTCCCAAACACCTTTGAATCCAGCCACATGTTCCATTTTTTCCCGATTTCGTACAGTACCTAGCTCTGATAAATGTTTAATTATTTTCCTTAATTCCTTATAGTCTTTTGGGTAATCCTTTTTCAAGTCTTCCATGAATTCATAAGCCTCACAAAGATATAAAACCTGACACTTCCCACCTGGCCATGCAACCAAATATTCCAAAGAATCACCACTCATGTGAATGTTAACCTAAAAGTTAACATTGTCAAGCCCCCAGGGACTAGGAAATCTGAAAACCGAACAGGACGATTGTTCATTAAGAAAGTATATTGAGCCGCCATTTTTTGTCAACTCTGTGTCTTGACTCTTTCTAATACTAAAGTGCTCTCTGACGAACACCATAGAAACCTGACGAGTCACAACCCTTGACTCCTCCCCCCTCCCCCTGTATACTTGGGCATGAATAAAGATGCTTTAGGCCTTCTTCAGGTTTACACCGGTCCGGGCAAGGGCAAGACTACCGCCGCGGTAGGGTTAGCGGCAAGGGCGGCAGGCCAGGGACTTAAGGTCGCGTTCATCCAGTTCATGAAACCTGATGAGTCGGGTGAGGTGGACTCCCTGCGTAAGCTTGGAGTAAAGGTCTCCCATTTCGGGGCAAAGGGGTTCCTGGTTCCGGATTCAGACCCCACCCCTCACCGCGAGGCCGCACTTAAGGGTTGGAGCGAGGCGCTTAACTATCTTAAAGGCTCCGAGCAGGTTGACCTTTTGATCCTCGATGAGCTCAACGTGGTGCTCTCCCTTGAACTCTTGGATAGAGGCGAGGTCATGGAAGCCATCATCAACCGTCCGCACGGGCTAGAGGTGGTGTGCACCGGCAGGGATGCTCCGAAGGAGTTAATACAAGCCGCAGACCTGGTCACCGAGATGAACGAGGTTAAGCACTACTTCAAAAAGGACGTTAAGGAAAGGAAGGGAATCGAGTTTTAAGAAGACCCAGGTTGCAATCCTAGATCAGTCAGTATAATTAAAACAGATGAGTATTGAACGTTGGGTTGAAACCTAAGGAGTGTTGATGGATTACTTTCTTACTGAAGAGCAGCAGATGATCCGTTCGCTGGCGCGGGAGATTGCTCTAAAGAAGATAAAACCGGTTCGTGCGGAGCTGGATGAGAAGGGCGAGTTTCCTGAAGGGATAATGGCCGAGCTTGCGCGTGCCGACCTTCTGCGTGTGTTCATTCCAGAGGAGGCGGGCGGTCTGGGCGGCGGATGCATGGAGATGTGTCTTGTGGCCGAGGAGCTTTCGCGCATCTGTGCCGGCGTGTCAACCACCTACGCGGCCAACGGCCTTGCCGCCATGCCAATAATCATGTTCGGAACGCCGGAGCAGAAGAAGCGCTATCTTTCACGGATCGCCGAAGGCACCTCCTACGCCGCGTTCGCCCTTACCGAGGCCGATGCCGGCTCGGACGCGGCAGCTATCAAGACCACGGCTAAAGAGATTTCGGACGGCTTCGTTCTGAACGGCACCAAACAGTTCATCACCAACGGCGGTGTGGCTGACATCTACACGGTGATCGCGGTTACCGACCCGGAGCGCGGGCCTCGCGGGGTATCGGCTTTAATGGTTGAGAAGGGCACCCCAGGCTTCGAGTTCGGCAAAGAGGAAAACAAGATGGGCATCAGGGCATCCAAGACTACCCAGCTTATCTTTACCGACTGCAAGGTGCCCAAGGAGAATCTCTTAGGCAAGCGCGGCATGGGCTTTGTGATCACCTTAAAGACCTTTGACCACACAAGACCGGGCGTGGGCGCTCAAGCTGTTGGGATCGCTCAGGGCGCGTTCGACGAGGCTTTAGCCTACGCCAAAGAGCGCCGTCAGTTCGGAAAGCCCATCACGAGCTTCCAGGGCCTTCAGTTCATGCTCGCCGATATGGCCACCCAGATAGAGGCTGCGCGCGCGCTTGTATATGCAACGGCGCGTATGATAGATGCCGGTGCCAGGGATATCGCCCGCGAGTCGGCGATGGCCAAGCTGTTTGCATCGGATATTGCGATGAGGGTGACCACCGACGCGGTGCAGGTAATGGGCGGCTACGGCTACATGAAGGAGTATCCGGTCGAAAAGTTCATGCGGGACGCGAAGATAACCCAGATATACGAGGGCACGAACCAGATCCAGCGCCAGGTCATCGCGAACACGCTGATAAAACAGCACCCACGATGAGAATGCTCCTTTTTGCCCTACGGGCAAAAGATCGCAGTTTGAGATTTGAGACCAGCCTTTCGGCTGGCCTTCTTATTTATCTCCGATCCTTTGCCCGGAGGATAAAGGAGCATTTAAGGGCATGTATATCTCTACGTAGGTGTGGTTGTGCGGCCTGCGGAAAGTCTCTTGGGGGAAGCAGGTAAGCTTGATGCCCTCGTGGATTACGAACATGAAGCCCGAGGAGAAGCGGAACTCGACGTTGAACACGAGACGCGCGCGCTCGTGGATGCCGCTCCACGGCTCGGCGATGAGCTCCTCGTCGTTGTAACGGTAGCGCCACTGGTTCTGGAAGCCAGCCTGTAGCAGGAGCCAGCGCGCCGGCTGCCAGGAAATAAGCCCCATGAAAAGGTTGTAGTCGCGGCGGTAGGTCAGAGAATCCATGCCCCGATAAGTCCTCCAGAACCGGTGCTCGAGCAGTAGTTCCAGTCGTTCGGTAGGGGACCAGGATACGTAAGGCTCCACCCAGCCCTCACTCAGGGTATCGGCGATCAGTGAATCCTGTTCCGGCCAGCGGGTTAATGCACGGTCACGCAGCCAGGAGAACCTGCTGCCCACCCGCAGGCCGTCCAGCGGCTTGACTTCTACCCTGCCCCAGACGCAGGAGCGGTCGTGGTCTCGCTCCCAGGTGTACCAGGTGGAGTCCGGCCAGTCCAAGTACTGCGCGGAGTGGGTGCCGAGCTCTCCATGAAGCCGGGCGCGCAGCCAGCCGAGTTCGCCGCGCGAGTCCAGCTCGAAGCGGAATGGCAGGGTGGAGTAAGGGTCGCGCTCCGGCCCGGGCCGCACGTGACGCATGCTGTTGTTGTGGTTGAACCCCTGCATGATTGCATAGAGGTAGAGCCAGTTGGCATTATCCTTGCGCCAGGAAAGGCCTGTGCCCAGCTCGTCGTAGCGCTTGTAGTAGAAGGGCGATATAACGAGATGGGCGCGCAGATTCGGGGCAAACCGCAGCCCCAGGTCAAGCCGATGGCGGCTACAGGAGGTATCGAGGTCGTTTTTGCCCTGGATGGTGTAGCGGATGCTCATGATTCGGGCGAACGGCACCTCGACCTTGCCCTCGAACCGCTGGTACCAGTAGAACATGTCGTGCGAACCCTGAGCGGTGCGGAATGCGGAAAGGGATGTATCGTAGCAATCGTCCCAGTAGCGGGAGAAGGTGGACCACTGCATGTCCATGCCGTAGTAAACCGCTGAATCCTCCGGTTGCTCGAATGAAAGAAGTCCAAGGATTAAAAGTATCATAATCAATCCACGTGGTCCCCGCGACTACGCGCAGTGGATTCGTGGGATGTTCTTTGTTTTGGACCTATAATTTTTCCCAGCCGTTCCCGGTAGGGCGGGTTGCGCAGTGGTTCGAAATAAGGCACCCGCCAGCAGTTGCCCACAAAACAGGGTATGCAGCCCCCTTCTTCTTTGGTAACCTTCATGCCTTCGGCGATCGCATCCAGCGCCTGGTCGAATCTTTCCAGGCAAGCAAGCACACCGGCCCGGCTGAGGTAGTAAGAGTAGGAGGGGCAGGGGTCGACCTTCGGCGGGATACCAATAGTATCGAAGACCGACAGCGCTTCCTGGTAGCGCTCCAGTAACGAAAGTGCCGCTCCACGGTTCAGCTCCCAGAAATCTCTAGAGTTGGGAAAACGCTCGGCAAGCCTTCCGTAGTATACTTCAGCCTCTTCGTAGCGGTCCATCGCCATAAACACATTACCCTTGGTCTGATAGGCATCCTGATAATCCGGTGCAAGCCGGATCGCCTCGTCGCATTCTGCCAGAGCCTCTTTAGGACGTTTGAGTATGAGTAACATCCCGCCCCGGCGCATGTGCGCTTCCGCGTTGCGAGGATCAAGCTCAATTGCTTTCTCGAAATCGGCCATCGCCTCTTCCCTGCGCCCCAGGAATGAAAGCGCCATGCCTCGCTTCACGTAATCTTCAGAAGTTTGGGGATTTGCGGCCGCCGCCTCCTTGAGAATCTCCTGCAACTCCTCGTGCTTACCCTGCCTGCAGAGCTCGACTACCTTTTTGTTCAAATCACTTGCCACTCATCCTCCTTATTAAAAATCACAGCCATCGGATCACTTCACCCCTTTGGAGATGCGGGACAAGGCGAGGATCTCGGTACCGGGGAAGTAGTGGAACAGGATGTCGCGGTAGTTTGCCCCGGATTCAGCAAGGGCAATTGCGCTCAACTGGCACATCCCCACCCCGTGGCCGTA
>DAOVCF010000096.1 GCA_030670165.1 Candidatus Stahliibacteriota bacterium
ACCTGGTTATCTCTTGTGCGGAAGATAAACAGGCCATCAAGCGACTTATCGATGCGAAACCGGCGCTGGTGCCTCAGATTGCGGTAAACCTGATGCGCGTGGCCGGCACCGGCCTGGAGGTGAAGCTTGAAAATTTTCCCAGACCAGGCGCCGCCAGTTAGACCGTAATGTGGTTCTGCAGGCGGAGGCTCTGGTGAGATACTACTTCGGCTCCGTCCCGGCTGACGAGCAGGAGTTCTGGATTGCATACGGCGAGGCGCTCTGGCTCGAGGAACGCGAGGCCAAGCGCCTCGCCCACACTATCGCTAAACTGTTTGGAGGTTAGAAAGCATGTCATCTGATACAATTAGTTTTCGTGGATACAGTCGAAATCATTGGTTAAGTTGGGCACAAAATAACTGTCTTACAGGTGATGTGGTAGTTGCAGCAGAGGGTGCTGTAAGAAGATGGTGTGAATCGAATACCGCAAGGCCAACCGCTGATGATCCAGTCAACCAAGGTAATCCGATAGCCTTTTATCCTGACGACCCCCGGTACTACATTCTGCTTTCGAAGAATCACGTAGATATGATTGCACTTCGATCGGAGCAGTTGAAAGGGGCAGATACGCGAAACTGGCATTTCGCTCAAGCAGTTTCGCTTAACAACGTGCCTTTGGTTCTTTCAGATAAAGAAATAATAGCTATTTGGAGGCAGTATGCCTTCGATAAACAGGGGAAGATAAGGTATATCTCAGCAAAGATTGTCAATATTTTAGGAAATAGAGGTTCTACTGAAACTTATTTCATTAGCCTGATGAGATCAGTCGGAGCAAGCAGCATCACTAAAGCTGATGTAGAGGCAAGATCGGCATTATCTGTGGTTGAAGCATCTGGCCAGGTTGAGGATGAGGTAGAAATTGAGTTGGATGAATACGCAGAACCCATTTTCCCTGAAGACGTAAATTATGATGAGTTGTTGGAGGATTGGTCATCATACGGAGAGATTTTAGAAAATGCCAAGATGCTGACTGCATCAGGTACGGCGAGTCAAATAGCAGGAGGAGTTACTGCTATAGCTGGGCTTGCAACAACTGGTGCTGTAGCTGCAGGATTTGCAGCTGCTGGGGTTGGTGCAGTTGTCCTAGGAGGGGCTGCAATACTAAGTCAAGAGATATTAAAAAGGAGGCATAAAAGATTCTTTGCGTTGCATACAGCTCTTTCCGGAAACTTGGCCTTCGCGTATATAAATGAAACAGGGAAATACGTTAGCCCCGAAGGGGTTTTCAGAAAACTGAAAAAACAAGGCAAGAAAACCTGGGAGAATATTGACCGAGAAGGGCTTGATTACTCCATGTGGGTTGAGCGTAACATAGGCATAGAGTCAGCATTGGTTGGGTTTTATTGGAAAGCTATGTATAAGGATCCGGCAAATAACCCGCAACAGATTTTAGAGGGTCTTTACGAACTGGCAAAAGAGCTATATTCTCAACCACCCCCAGCTGTTCTGGCTTATGATGCTACGCTTTTGGAATGGCAGCAAGGAAAGATTGATGATACAGTATTTTACAAGATTGTTGGAGCGGTAAGTCATCATCCCAACTACAGTACCAATTGGGCTGCAATCCCTAGCGCAAAGGCAGTGGAGGCTTGGAAAAAGATTACGGGAGGTGACCTCCCAAAATTTGAGGGTATTTATTTTCCTGAGGAGGGGCAACATGCTCCATACGCAGGGGGGTTCTATAGAGGAGGGGACAAAGATGTACCACGAGGTAAATACCCCACCGATTACTGGCGGGAGATTAATTCACAATTGACATCTACAAGACCCGGTAAAGAAGAAACCTCTGACGCAACTGAGGGGGGTCTGAGTCTAACTGGAGCCGAGACAGGGATAGTTGCTGTTTCTGAATTGAAAAATATTGTTGAAGGAGCTAAGCTTGGGAAAATGGGAGCCGGTACAACAACTGTCCCAGAATCAAGTCAAGATAAAGCCTTATCGGCTCTAGAATCATGGGTTGGACCGGTGAGTGCTGGTGCAGGATGGAGTTTTGGAGAATATTCACCAACCGTTACTGGGGGTGAGAAAGTTGATTCTCAAGGATGGGATGGCGGAGCAACGCCTGTACCTCGGATGCCCCCTGTCGGTCTTGCCAGTTTTGGAACATCAGGCGGTGGCGCAACCCTGATACCTTCGTTCGGTCCACCGAGTTTTGCCGAATCAAGCGGCGGTTCTGCACCGTCTTTGCCCGGCGCTTCAAACCCTAGAGGCGGCATGGATGGAGGTCTCGCTGGAGGGGGACTCGGTGGCGGCTTCAACCTCGGCGCAGGCCTGGGTGCAGGAGCGTCGGCGACACCGTCTTTTGCCGTGTCGGCAAGGATTCCTTCTACCGACCGATTTATACCGGCTCCCATCGGTGGACCGCAAGCCGACTACCCCAATATCGGCCTGGGTACGACCCCATTAAATCAGATGAATGCACCCCAACAGTCGCAGCAGCCTGCAATACAGCCCCAGCAGGTTGTTAGAATGATTGTCAACAGGCACGAAACCATCAGCAAGAAAAGGCTCGAACAGTACGTTACCGCCTGGCTGGAAAGCCAAAGTAGAGTGGGGTAGAAGATGGGGAAAGAAGAAGAATATCTAAGGCAGATCGGCGTACCGTCTGAGTATTATAACAACTCAAATAATCCTAGTACCGACTTATCTTCTCAGGGAGATAATTACGGGTGGGGTATTCGGGATACCTTTTCTGAACAATCTGGTCTGGGCGAGACAGAATCTTCATATGGACAACCGACAGTAGAACTATCCCCTGAACAATTGAGGCGCATTGAGATTGAAACGGAGCTTTCCGCATTGCTTCCGTCGGAATATAAGTTCTGGCATGAATTAAATAAACATGAGAAGTTACGTATTTGGCCGACCGGTGCATATGATGTAAAGTGGAAAAACGATTATTTATGTGTAAATATGTTCAATGAGGAATTTAATCCTTATAGGGAATTAAATGAGTTTCAGATCTCGAGGCTCACTGAAGATGAGAAGCTTGAATTACATGAAAAAATGGAAGAATGGTGGACCCCTATAACTGATTTCCCGTTCAATGCCAAAACACCTGAGTGGTTGCGTTTTACAGAAGCTGTTATTAAGGCGACTCCCTGTGTAGGGGAAGTTGATCTTGGTGCGTTGGTTATAGACGAATTGAGCTATCTATTGACTCGAGCTATCACAACACCTGAGAATTACGATCCTTTATATTCTTATCGGGGAACTTATTATCCAGGCGATAATAAAGTTAGTAGATTTCAGATGGAGGGAAGAGATGAACCTATGAATGAGCCGCTTAAAACTTTTCAAGTAGGTAGTAGGTTGCCGAGAGTTGCCGCAGCGAATATGTGGGCCTTATCACTTAGTCTAGAGAACGAGACAAACAAAGGTATTCCTAATGATTATAAGTATCACGTGTGGGATACTATATTCGGCATTTATCATTCTCTTGCTGCTTTCGGTCGAGACATAAAAGCTCACTGGGATGGAGAATTATTAGAACTCGATGTTCCTATATTTGAAAATCCTTTGGCATATTTGTACCCGTCAACGATGCCTGAGTCCGATCCTGGGAGGGTCATTGTTAGAAGGCGTTTCCCAGCCGGGTACCTTGAACCTCGGGCACTGAGTCGCCCGTGGGCATTAATATGGAAAGACCCAAATGTAAAATCAATTGCAGGCGGTTCAATTTATAACGTAGGTATACGATCCCTTACTTATGGGTCACGTGAGTACATTTTGTGGGTCGCCAGAGGAATAGGCAAGGGGAAATGTGCTGACTGGCTTGCAAAAAAAGGATTATCACAGTTATCACCAAAATTGCAGAACTTAGCTCCTAAGATAGCAGGTCCAGCCGCGATTGGACTTGGTTATGGGATTCTTGGAGGAATTGAAGTATGGGGGTCGAAACAGGTGGAGAAGAGATTAAGAATTATTGCATTGCAGGAAGAATTAAGAGCACTAGAAGGGGTTGGGGCTTCAATTTCCAACGAGAAGATTGAAATGCCTGAAGTGTCCTTAGATTGGGAGTCTTTTTTTGACGACACTCAATTCCAACAGATACAGGAGGCAGTTGATAGGATTGAAGCTCAGGAAAGGGCAGAGAGATTAAGTGAAATCCTGCATCCGGAGCCTGAACCGCCTCCACTTTTTAATCTTCAGAATTCATTGAACCAGCGAAACTACGGGCAAGGATTGAATCTATCCAAGGGTGTACGTCTGCAGCCGTCCAGCACCGGCGACTTTGGTCTTGATATCGTTGTCGAAGTAGAAAGGGGAAACCTAATTCCCTTGGATGAAAATAATTTGGATGCAATGCTCTGCGAAATTTTTGCAGAGTATTCAAGTCAATAGTAAAGGAGGCAATTCATGGGATTTACAGACGTTGCGAAGGTCGCGCAAAATGCGGCCAGTGGGATCACCGACGCGGTGTTCACCACCCACCGGTCGGGTACGTTCTACACCTACACCGACTACCTGGTACTGCAGGATGTCAACATCCCGTATCCATGTCAGATAACAATCAATGGTCGTTGCAAGATAGTGATAACCGAGGTTGACGGCTTAATTGATACGGTCAAGGAGGACATGGGGTTCTCGGGATACGACCTCAACATCAGCTTCGAGGCCGGGGACTACCGCAGGCCCTTAATCTCGGGCGGCGGGGTGGTCAAGGCCCACGAGGTAATCTCGGCGCTGGCACTGCTCGTACGCAGCCATAAGGGCACGGTATCCATAACCGAAGGCGTAGGACTGCACTTCGACAATGGTGGTTCATTTCTACAAAAGGCTCAGGACGTGGCGGAGAGCGCCAGCCAGGTGTTTCGCGGACAGGAGTCCTTGTTGGATCCGAGGAGCTCCCTGCTTTCGGACCTGGGGATAAGAATGGTGGTGCTTCAAACCATTGCGGTGAATCCTGTCAAGAACCATCGTTACCAGGTCACACTCACCGCGGTGGCCGAGATGGATGCCGATGCCGATCTGTTCCCTCACGAAAGCAATACAACACCAGGAGGTTAATTATGGAGTATGATTCCGATCGCGGGTTTTTCCACTCTCTCAACCAGGGAGAGGATATCTGGCTTCTTGCCGAGCTTTATTACGGGGACGCCTCCTTGTGGCGGGTGATCTATCATGCCAATCTTAACGCGCTCGGCGACGATCCGGAAACGACCTCTCCGGGTTTAGAGATTTTTATCCCGTACCTCGATGTCCGGGAGGAGACTTGCAAGGTGGCGGGGTTTATTGCTCAGACCGCGGCCGATCCATCCTTTGATCCTGTGGTTCTTATGGTTACCGATCGCTATCAGGATCCCACCCTGTGTTTCGATCTTTACGAATACAATCGCTGGGATACAGATCACGTGCCCATAGCCGGCGACCGTGTGAGTTACTTTGCACGTGCGAGGAAACCTAATATGCGCAGGGCTCAGCGCTGGCGAGAGATATTCTACAGGGGGCAGTGATGGCGGTACTTCGGCCTGCTTTCCAGGTAACGATTACAAACGTCGATAAAGACGACAATGACGTGGGAACATACGACGTAAAAGCCATATCCCAGATTACGGTAAACCAGTCTTCACAGAAGCCGTGCGACAGCGCCGAGGTGTACGTCCCCACCTCCAAGAAACCCATGATCAAAGACAAGGAAGGGAAGGAAGCAGAACTCATAACCCCCAAAGATAAGCTGGTGATAAAATTTGGATACATAGGCGAGAAGGCTGAACTGGTGACGGTTTTCTCAGGCTACGTATCATGGGTCTCGCCCGAGATGCCGCTGGTGATTAAGGCAGAGGATGCTTTCCGCAAGGCCAAGCACAATTACGTAAACAAGACCTACGGCACCGATAGTAATCCTATGTGGTACAGTGACATAGCCGTGGACGTGCTCTCAAAAGCAGACCTTAAAGCATACATACCCACTCCCCAAGATGAAGAGGAAGGGGACTGTCGAACCAGCAGTCTTGAGTTAAAGGAACAAACGGTGGCCCAGGCAATGGCCAGGCTCTCCCAGGATACGGAGTGGATACACTTTTGTCTTCCCGGCACCGATGAGGTTTACTTTGGACCTCCATTTCCTTGCCGGAAAAACAAGAAATATCTTCCCAAGGATGCAGGAGCAGAATCATCCCGACTGCTCTATCGCATAGGTTCCGGTCGAGAAAAATCCAACGTTGAGGAAGGAAGCATGCCTTCTGCATCCTGGGGCAATATCATCTCCGCCAGCGACTTCAAGTATCAAAGCCAGAAACCCTACAGGCGTGTTACATGCAATCTGGTTGATACAAAGTACTCCTCGAAGTCAGTTAAAGGAACGGCAGAGGTGCCTGAAGAAGATAAGGAGTGCGAGGAGCAAGAGGTAAGCTTTACCGCGCACTACGATTTTAAGAAAAGCAAGGCGGAAAACGAGGCGGAGGCCATGCGCCGCGCCGAGGAGAGGCTCGCTATGCTTAACTCCACCCAGTACACGGGAAGTTTTACTACCTTTGGCAACCCCGGGCTGCGGCACTCCCAGATATTTAAGCTGGAGTCAGCTGAACATCCCGGAAAGATTAACGGTTACTACGAGGCAAAATCGGTCAGTTTCAACTATTCCCCTACCGGAGGATTCAGGATGACGGTTGAGGTCCGCAAGCCGCCGGATGAGTCGCGAGAGGGAGTAATGAGTGCATACGTCAAGGAGATAAAATGAGTTGCGACGCGGTCGCTTTATATTGGAGGTTTTATGAGTACGACATGCTCGTTTTATGTCGGGGGGTCTAATGAGTGACGTAAGAAAGCTCTTCCAGGAACTCTCGGACAAAGGCCTGGATGACGCCATCATCGGCACTGTCCAGGCGTGCCAGCAGACAACCCCGGCGGGATGGGCGCTTTCCGACCGCATCCCCGGGTTCTGGTGCGACGTGCAGCCTGAGAAGGAATCGGAGACCCTGCTTCAGCACGTGCCCATGGCGTTGCGGGTTCTCAACAGGAAGGACGACAAGGACCTGGGGTTCATCCTGGTTCCTGAGAAGAACACCGAGGTTCTGGTTACCTGGGTGGACGGAAGGCCTACAATCGAGGCGTGTCAGCGCTGGGAACGCATGATCCTTAAAAAGGGTGATAACCTGTGGATAGAGATAGACGCCGACGACAACATCTTCGTGCAGACCACGGGTGCGGTGGACGTCAAGGTCTCCAAAACGGTAACCGAAAAGATAGACATCTCAAAGCACGTGAAATCGCCGCTCATCAAACTGGGCAAGAACGCCCCTCATCCGGTTGCGTTGGGCGACTTGCTGATAGGCTGGCTTACCTCTCACGTCCACAACTGTACAGCGCCTGGTTATCCCAGCGG
>DAOVCF010000017.1 GCA_030670165.1 Candidatus Stahliibacteriota bacterium
TTCCGCGGTGTGGGGTTATTGTCAAGAAATCCAGTCCGCCCTAAATAGCACTCTTAACTGGTTTTGGGGTCCCGGGACGTCCGCTACGCCAACGTCCGGGGTGAAAAAAGCTGGTCAAAAGATGGACAAAAACTCCCCAAAAGGTGGACGAATTCAACCCCAAAAATGTCAAGCATTGACATTTTTGGGGACCCACTTTTGCATCAGGTTTGAGTGCGATTCGTTAAATTTTTACCCTCACCCTTAATCCCTCTCCCAAAGGGAGAGGGATTTGAGATTGTTCCGGAGCTTCGCTCCTCGCAATGACAGAGGAAAATAATTCGTGCAATCTGCGGATTTAAAACTGATTTGGAGTGCAACAACCATGTTGTTGTGGCAATGACGCTCACAATTAGGCCATCCGTCTTTGCGATCTTTTCTCCGATAGGAGAAAAGGAGCATTTTATTCGGGGTCCCAGCGGACATGAAATGACGACGCTTGCGGAGTAACTACGAAGCAAATACGTGGGGTAAAAAAGCCACCCCGTTAATACCCCATAACAAATCCGCCTTAATCCCTCTACCCCTACGGGGCACACATCCCAGCGGGAGAGGGTTAATGGAGAGCGGGTTCTCTAACCCGCTGCTTCTTGAATCGCGGACTGGAGAGTCCGCGCTCCTTGATAAGAGGGCCTCCCCGCCCCCTTTGTCCCCCTACCCTATGGGGTGCAGTAAAATTGGCATCCCAAGGGGCACGCTGTCCACCAGGGAGGGGGAGTCATTACGAGGAGTGCTGACTGAAAGAAAGCAGGTCGAAGCAATCTCACTTCCAGAAAAGCGGTCGTTACTCGCTGGATACCAGCACCAGCTTGCCTTCCTCCACTTTCATGTAGTAAAGCGTCCCGCCGCTCTCCGTGTAGTGGCGACGGGTATCTTCAATCGTCTTCGGCGTGCCGCGGTAGGCGTCGTTATCCGCGTGGACGTGAACGGTGGGGTTGTGATAGTACTGCACCGCCTCGCGCAGGTGAACGTGTGAGGGCAAATCCTCTATGAATACAACGTCCTCCTCGGTAAGTTCAACCAGTTCGCCGACTTGTAATGTCAGCCGTTCTGTGGTCGTACTGACCTTTACGAACTCGCGCTCGATCAAAAGGAGTCCTGCAACGTTTCCGAGGAGGTAGATTGAGCCGATCGCAACCAGTATCCCCTGCCAGACCCTCCTCCCCCTCTCCCTAAGATAGAAGTAGACACGACTGAACAGCACCCCGGCAAACAAAGCGATGAACACCGAGGGCAGGTATGCGTAGCGGGCTGAAATCTTGATCGTAAATGGAAGGAAGACCAAAAGGGCAAGTATCGAACAAATGAAGCTCCACAGGAGCGGTCCCCTAAGCTTCTTGAGGCTCGCCAGGACGATAACTGCGGGCAGGGTCAGCGCCACTGCACCCGCCGCTATCCAGTATCCTACCAACAGTCCTTTGGGCAGAACCGAGAGCACCCGTGCAACGTAGGGATGTCTAGGGTTGGGCATCCAGAGCCACACCCAGTAATCGGCCAGATTGGTCAATACGTGCCAGCCCGCCTTGTATATGGAATCAGTTCCCATAAACCGCATCGCCCAGCCGGTCTGGATCGCAAGGTAGGCCGCGAGAAGCACTCCATAGATCGCGTATGGATAGAAGAACCATTTGCTCCTTTTCTCCTTCTTCACCAGGATCAGATCGCAGGCAAGCAGAATAAATGGCAGCGAGATAGCGGTCTCCTTGGTAAGGAAGGCTCCGATGAATCCGGCGATCGCAAATATCAGCCAACCGATTCCGCCTTTATCCCGGAAGCGCACGTGGCCGTAAATCGATAAAAGCACGAATAAGGTCACGAACAGCGTAACCGAGGACGAGATCCATGTTATCGCCTCGTAGTGGCTGAAGGCAAAAAGGAAAAGGAATCCTGCTGCTGCTGCGGCAAGCGTTCTTTTAAAAACCCTCCTTGCTATCAGAAACACAAGGGTGGTATTTACAAGATGCAGCATGATGTTGGCGATCACGTAGGGTAGAGGGGCGTCGCCGAACAAAGCGCCCCGCGCCATGATGAGCGCCACGTTCAATGGCCGGAAGAAGTCGTTGCCGCCGTATAGGATGGTTTGGAAGAAGGGCTTGGATCTGCATGCTCGAAATATGGAGAGCGCGGTGAAGTCGTCTGCTATGAAGCGGTTTCCGAGCAGGGGCAGGAAGGCCAGGGCTCCGGTCAGCCATAGACCGGGTATTACCCATAGATTTTTCTTCCATTCGACGGCCGATTCTTTCATACGGCTCGGATTCAAGTCTGGCTCAGCCGCTGCCGCTCACCGGGCTGGCCTCTCGTTTGTAAAGCACGTCGTTCGTGTCGCTCAGTATAACGGTGTACTCCCCTGGCCGTAAATAGATGTCGGCCTTAATCTCTATGGCTATGTTGTAGGTGCGGGCCCAGTCGGCAAGCTCCTCAAAACGCTGTACAGACAGGAAGTCCGCGATGTGCGGCTCGGCTTTGATGAGTACCGTGTGCCCGGCAAAAAAATCGGCACGCTGCTGCAGAACCCTTTCGATCTCCGAGAGCATGTAGTCTTTTGAAGGTATCCTGCCCAGGCCGTGGCAGACCGAGCACTCCTCGGTCAGGTGCACGAAAAGGCCGGGTCTCTTGCGCTCGCGGGTTATCTCAATCAGTCCGAATCGGCTGAAGCCAGAAAAGTCGGCGTGAGCCTTGTCCTCGCGCAGATATTTCTTGAGTTCCTTGAGGACCATCGACATGTTCTCCTTCGAGTGCATGTCGATGAAGTCTATAACGAGCAGCCCGGATAGGTCGCGCAGGCGTATCTGAATGGCAATCTCCCGGGCCGCCTCCATGTTGGTCTGGAAGATGAGCTTCTCCGGCTGCTCCTCCGCTGAGAAGCGGCCGGTATTCACGTCTATGGCCACCAGTGCCTCGGTGTGATCTATGGTGATAAACCCGCCGCTTTTCAGCCAGATCTTGCGCTCGAATACACCCCTCAATTCGTCTTCTACACCGTAGCGCTCGAAGACAGGTTCTTTTCCATCGTAAAGTCTCACACGGGAGCGCAGTTTTGGAGCGTTTCTTCGTAGGTAACGCAGAACGTTTTCGTACTCCACCCTCGAATCGACGATCACCGATGAGACCCCGAGTGTGAACTGATCCCGCACCAGCTTCAGTGATACAAGCGGTTCCTCGTAGACCAATGCCGGGGCTTTTTCTTGAGACGCCAGCTTGGAGACAGAGTTCCACATCTCCATGAGGCTTTCGAAGTCGAGCTTTATGTCCGACTCCGGGACTTTCTCGGTCGCGGTACGAACGATCAGTCCCATCTTGTCCTTTTTGAGCTTTGAGGCCACAGAACGCAGGCGAGAGCGTTCACTTCTGTCCCTTATGCGTCTTGAGACCCCGATGTGATTGATGGAAGGCGTAAGCACCAGGTAGCGCCCGGGCAGGAAGATGTAGGATGAAAGTCGCGCCCCCTTCTTCCCCAATGGCTCCTTGACCACCTGTACAAGTATCTCCTGGTTGGGCTTCAGGTCGAGCCTGCGAGCTTGTTTTAGCTTGTCTTCCTCCGCTTCTTCTACCTCCGAGTCATACATCTGTGAGAGTGTCTTGTCCGGGATGTCGGCAAGAGGCAGGAAACCGTTCTTTGAAAGCCCTATGTTGACGAACGCTCCAGCCAGACCAGGGACTACGTTCTCCACCCTTCCTTTGTATATCCTGCCCACCAGGTTCTTGTGTTCCAGTCGCTCGGAGTAAAACTCGATAAGTTTCCCGTTATCGAGCACCGCGGTGCGGGTCTCGAATCGCCCCACGTTGATAAGTATCTCTTTCTTCATTGATAACTCTCCTCAAGGGGTGTCAAAAGACGAGCGCCTCTCTTTATGTATGCGTCGATTCTCTCGACAGATAGGGCGCGCGCCTCGTTATCTGTTATGTTGTAAAGGCGAGCGAGCGTATTCCACAACTTGGCCCGCTGAGCGTTGTCAAGCAAGAGGCTCAAACGTCCGTTTGCGGCATTGACGTGATGTATGTCGGCGTTCGCGAGTGCGCGTTTGGTTAGCTCCCCTGCTTCTACCTCGGGCGAGCCGATGACCTCGTAGTGCAGTATCTCTGCAGCCTTGGTGACGGCAGGTGCTGCCGCAGGAAGCAGACGGTATCCAGCGAGAGCCAATCCCTCAGGCATATGAGGTGCAAGGAGTTCGTCGAGATTCCCCTGGGGCGGTGCAGTCAGGTTGACGTCGACGTACTCGCCCCTGCTGGTTACCCCTACGGGTTTGGGGAAGCTGAACCGGACGCGCGGATGAGGTGAGAAGCCTTGGGTGTACTCCACGGGCAATCCCGAGCGCCGCAGCAGACGGTAGATTACCCGCACAAGATTCAGGTGGCTTGCGTACCGTAAGGCTTCGCCGACCGTGAACTTGAGCCGGTAGCGAAGCTCTGGCCGATCCGTCGTGCGCACACGGGTGTTACGGGTGTTACGGGTGTTGCGGGTGTTGATGGTGTTACGGGTAAGTCGTAAAGGTTCAGTGTCATGTTTTTCAATGGCATCCGAGGACTTTGGAGCACCGGCGTTTGCCTCAGACGGGGCGGATTCGCACCCAGCCCCGCAGGCATAACAAGGTCCGGTCAGGCAATCGGGCTGGGTCTGGGCCGAACGTGCCTTATGGTACTCATCCTCGAGGAATTCCTTGCGGATACCGGTATCGATGAACCCCCAGGGCAGTTCATCTTCCAACTGCCTTGGACCGGTGTAACGATACGGATCTACCCCGTGCTCGGTGAAGCTTTGCTCCCATCTTTGTGGTTTGAAATGCTCGCTCCATTCCTGGAAGTAACCTCCCCGCTGGAGGACTCCTTCCAGTACGTCTGCCAGTCGTTCGTCCCCGCGGGCGAGTACCGCCTCTATAAAACTCGCCTCCGGACGCGCCCACTTGATCTTTACGCGGCGCATCCGAGTCTCCTCCCGCAGGCGGGCGATCTTCTCGGCAAGCACCGGAAGCTCATCAAACCCAGCCCACTGGAACGGTGTATTGGGCTTGGGAACGAACGCTGAGGTATGTACGTTGACGGCCAGACCCTTTGCGGATCGTGCAATCTCCCGGATGAACTCTATGTTCATATCCACGTCCTCGGTGGTCTCGCCGGGCAGGCCGATCATGAAATACAGTTTCACCCGGCGCCATCCGAGCCTGGCCGCGATCCGGACAGTCTCGATTATCTCGGAGTTGGAAACGTTTTTGTTTATGACCCGCTTCAGCCTCGGAGATGCGGTTTCAGGCGCGAAGGTAAGGCCGGTTCTCTTTATCTCGGCAAGCCTTTGACCGATCCGCTCGTTGAACGCCTCGCCCCGGAAGCTGGGAAGTGATATAGCCGTTTGGGTGGGTTTCAGCGTCGAGTTGAGCCTTGCAAGAAGTTCGTCAAACCGGGGGTAGTCTGAGACGGCGAACGAGAGAAGTGATACCTCCTCCCAACCGGTTGCGGCAAGGCCTTTCTCTGCAAGGTAGAGGATGTCCTGTATCGAACGGTATCTTGCGGGGCGGTTCGAGAAACCGGCCTGGCAGAACCGGCAGCCGCGCAGGCATCCGCGGCCTATCTCGATCACAAGCCTGTCGTGTTCCACATCTCCGGTCGGCACTATCTGTTCAAAAGGGGCATCCTCCGGGCGGAGATCCGATACGACGCGTCTTTTTATCGCCTTTGATTGGCCGTGGATAGGAGGCACCCATACGCCCTCGATCTCGGAAAGACCTGAGATTCGCTCCTTGCGATCCGGGGATTCAAGCAGCACATCTACCATCTCCCTTATCGCATCCTCTCCATCTCCTATGCAGAAGGCATCGAAGAACGGTTCCACAGGCAGCGGGTTGACCGTACACGGACCGCCTGCGACAACCAATGGATCACTCTCCTTACGGTCTTTCGACCGCATCGGTATCCCTGCAAGCTCAAGCGCTCCAAGCGCGTTCGTATAACCCAGCTCGCTCTGCAGGGTTATTCCCACCATGTCGAAGTAGCAAAGCGGGGTTCGGGTCTCAAGGCTGGCGAGAGGAATGGCGTGCTCCTTCATCCTTGCGAGCATATCCACCCAGGGCATGAACGCGCGCTCTGCCGCCGCTTCTGGTATGCCGTTAATGATGTGGTAAAGCACCCGCAGCCCGTAGCCGGACATCCCGATCTCGTAGGTATCCGGGAACACGAGGGCAATCTTTACCCTTGCATCCTCGCGGTGCTTGACCGCATTGAGTTCGGAATCGGTGTACCTTATCGGTCGCTCGACCTGCGGCAACAAGTTCCCAAACGTTTTCTGCCAGCTGTCCTTCATTCTGGAATAATAACCTTACTGGGGAGTTAAGTCAAATGGCATTTCCCTGTTTATATTTTGTGCTCGAACTGGAGCTTGTACAGGCCGTAGTAGGTGCCCTTGCGGGCCATGAGCGCCTCGTGTGTGCCCTCTTCCACGATGCGTCCGTGGTCGAGGACGATGATGCGGTCTGCGTCCCTTACGGTTGATAGCCGGTGCGCGACGATCAAGGCGGTGCGGCCCTCGAGCAGTTTGTGGATAGCGTCTTGTATTAAGGCCTCGGTCTTGGTATCCACCGACGATGTGGCTTCGTCTAAGACAAGGATAGCCGGATCGAAAGCCAGGGCTCTGGCGAAGGCGATAAGCTGGCGTTCGCCCACCGAGAGATTCGCCCCGCGTTCCTGCACCTGAGCCTTGTATTGCTGGGGCAGCCGGGAGATGAACTTATCGGCGTTGGCAATCTCTGAAGCGGTTTTGACTCGCTGGTGCGGTATCTCGGAGCGCAGCCTGATGTTGGTTTCGATGTCACCAAGGAACAGAAACACGTCCTGCATCACCACCGCAATCTGGGAGCGCAGGTGGCTTTTGTCCAGCTCCCGGGTATCCTCCGCGTCGAGGAGCACCTTGCCTTTTTGGATCTCATAAAATCGGGAAAGCACGTTGATGATGGAGGTCTTGCCAGCCCCGGTTGCGCCCACGATCGCCACCCTTTCCCCGGGCCTCACCTTGAAGTTTATATCCTTTAACACCCAGTCGGTGTCGTTGTAGGCAAACCAAACGTTCTTAAACTCAATCTCGCCCCTGACCCGTCCCTCGATCGGTTTGCCCTTGTACTCTTCCTCGGGCTCGTCGGCGAGCATGAACACGCGCTCTCCCGAGGCCATTGCCTGCTGCAGGAGGTTAAACTTCTCGGTCAAGTCCCTGATAGGCTCGAAGAAGCGTTCGGAGTAGCTCAGGAACTCCACCAGACTTCCAAGGGTTACCGCTCCGACCACCAGGGCGGTGGTTACTATCCAGTGCGCACCGAACCAGATGAGGGCGGCGAGAGCCAAAACCGCAAGAAAATCCACTATGGGTCTGAAGATGGCGAACACCATCATTCGCCCAAAGCGCGCCTGGAAGTGACTTTCGTTTATCTTCTTGAACTCCCCAAGGCGCTTTCGCTCCCTGCGGAATAACTGCACCACCTTTATCCCGGAAAGATTTTCCGCCAGGAAGGCGTTGATGCGGGCGACGCGCACCCTGACTTTGCGAAAGGCGTCGCGAAGCTTGCGCCTGAAGATAATGGTGGCCACGAGCATGGGAGGCATGATTGCGAAGAGTACCAGAGCCAGCCGCCAGTCACGCAACGGCATGGCGATCATGAGAGTGACTATCAGGAATCCGTCGTAGAAGAAGCTGGTTATGACCTCGGAGAAGAACTGGGAAAGGGTCTCCACGTCGTTGGTCACCCTTGTGACCAATCTACCTACGGGGTTGCGGTCGAAGAAACGCACCGGCATGCGCTCGAGGTGTTTGAAGATGGCGGTTCGCAGGCGGTGCATGGAGCGCTGCCCGGCGTAGGTGGTCAAAAGTATCTGGCCGAAGCTGGCCGCGGCGCGGAACACGCCAACGAGCAGGAATATTATCGCCAGCTTCACGAGCAGCTGCCAGTCCTTCTCGCGCAGCCAGAATAGATCGCGACGAGGGAAAAGGGCCCGGCGGGTAAGATCACGGTAAGGCACGAGCAGCTTGTCCTTGCCCGCACCTGCAAAGGATGCAACCACTTCCGGTTTGAGCCTTGCCTGGGCTTTTTCTTTATCCAGGAGGTAGTACTCTTCACGGTCATAGGGCTGTTTGGGTACGGTGTCGATGAGGTTGAGCCTGTTCTGGGGGACGGCGTAAAGCCTGTAGGAGGGGATGTGCACCGATGCAAACCGGTCCTCAACCTCGTAGAAATCCTTGCCGTACTCCTCGGCCACTTTAGGATCGAGGTAGTAGAGGCGAGTGACGGAGAAGAACACCTGGTCGATGGTGCGCTGGGTGATGATGGGCTGGGCAAGCTGGGTTAAAGCTATTGGCACCCCCAGGATGGCGGCCAGGGCTATCATCCACCAGTCGCGTTTGAGGTAACCGGTAAGCCTTGAGACTATCCTGGAGTCGTATATCTTGCCGAGCTTTTCTTCCTCTTGCACAAACATAGCCTAATCCCGCCTGATTCCTGCGATCTTTGGTGCCGAAGGCAGCAAAGGAGCATTTATCATTTCATCCCCTGCAGTCTTGCAAACAAAGCGTAGAGCCCGTCTTTGGCCATAAGCTCCTCGTGGGTACCGCGTTCAGCTATGCGGCCCTCGTCCATCACCAAAATCTCGTCTGCGAACGCCAGGCTGCGCGGCCGGGCGGAGATGATTATCACCGAGCGCTGACGCATGATCTGTTTGAGTGAAGTAAGTATCTCAATCTCGGTATCGGCGTCCACCGCGGAGAGCGCATCGTCCAGGAGCATGATCTTGGGGTCGGCAAGCACAGACCGTGCGATTGTCAGGCGCTGTTTCTGTCCGCCCGATACCGTTACCCCCCTCTCACCCAAAAGGGTATCGTAGCCTTGGGGGAACTCCAGTATCTCTTCGTGGATGCCTGCAATCTTTGCCGCCTTCTCGATCTCCTCGATGCTTATTTCCCTTCGGACCCCGAACGAGATGTTCTCGGCAACCGTCTGGGAGAACAGGAAACTGTCCTGAGGTACCATGCCTATGGCTCCCCTGAGAACCTTCAGGGGAATCCTCGATATGGGATAGCCGTCGACCTGGATCGAACCTTCCGGCGCTTCATAAACCCGGGGAATCAAGGAAATAAGGGTGGATTTTCCCGAGCCCATGGTGCCGATGATGCCCAGTATCTTGCCGGGGTGAAGCTCGAAGCTTATCCGTTCCAGTGCGGGGTGATCGGTTCCCTCGTAGGTGAAGATCAGGTCGCGGAACTCCACCCGGCCCTGGATCGTCTCCAGAGGAAGGGTGCGCTCGTCATCCGTAATCTCGGGCTTGGTTTCGAAGATGACGTTCAACCGACCCATTGACGCCGCACCGCTCTGGATCATGTTCATGAGCCAGCCGATGGACATGGTGGGCCAGATAAGCATTCCCACGTACATCTGGAAGGCCACGAACTTGCCAACGGTAAGCTGTCCCAGGATCACGTAACGACCGCCGAGAAGCAGGATGAGAAACAAGGATATGGTGGCGATGAACATTATCAACGGGAAGAGCATGCCCCAGATCTTGATGAGCTTGATGTTGGCCTTGACGTAATCCTTGCTCACCTTGCTGAAGGATTGCGCCTCGCCTTTCTCCTGTACGTAGGCCTTGACTACCCTTATCCCGGAGATGTTTTCAGTGACCCGTGCGGTCATGGAAGAAAACATGTCGCGCACGGCCTTGAACCTGCGGCGCATAGGGGCGCCGAATTTCAAGACAATTAAAGCGAGGATGATGAGGGGAGGCATGGAGAAAAAGGTAAGGTATGCGGTGGTGGGGAATTTCAAGGTTATCATGGCCACAAGCGTGAAGATGCCGAAGAATATTAGGTCCACGGAGATGATGAAGCCGAAGGTCATGGCCCGGAATATCGCGTCCAGGTCGTTGGTGGCGTGGGCCATGAGGTCGCCTACCTGCTGTTTGTTGAAGAAGTTGAAGGAGAGCTTCTGGAGATGCTCCAGGAGGTCCTTGCGCAGGTCGGTAGCGACCCGGATTCCGGAGCCCGAAAGCCAGTAGCGCCAGAAGAAGCGGCCCACCGAGATGAGAGCGCCCACCCCCAGCATGGCCACGACCATGGTAAGTATGAATCTTGGGTCCTTGTAGCGATCGAGTGAATTGGCCACGAAACGAGGCATCGCCACCTGGGCGATGTCTATAAGAATCAAAAATATGGTGCCGCCCACTATCTTCCAGAGGTGCGGTTTCACGTAAGGAGCGAGCGTCTTGAAAGAACGCAGTCCTACACCGGCGGGTCTTTCGGAACGCATAAGCGCAAAGTTTACCCTCTCGAGGCTGATTTGTCAACGATTAGCGCTCCTTTTTACGGCTCACGGCGGTCATTGCACTTCATATAAGCCGCTTAGATAATCTGTGTTCATCTGCGAAATCTGTGGTTAAAGAAAAAGGACTTAAATAATCTGCGTTCATCTGCGAAATCTGCGGTTAAAGAAAAATGGCTTAGATAATCTGCGTTCATCTGCGATCCGAAGGAGAACGACCGCAGAGAGTTCTAATCTGTGGTTAAAGAATTCGACTGGCTTGACATCCTTAGTTACGGGTCTATCCTTAAGCCGAAAGGAGAGCGATGCTTGCACAGTTTACCATCTTTCCGACCGATAAGGGCGAGAGTCTTTCTGGCTACGTTGCCGAGGCGATAAGGATAGTAGACGCTTCAGGATTGTCCTACAAGCTTGGGCCTATGTCCACCTCGATCGAGGGTGAATGGGACCAGGTGTTTTCGGTCATCAAGGAATGCAGAGACGCTATGCGCAGGCACTCGAACCGCGTGTACATCGTGATCGGGGTTGACGACCGGGCCGGTGCCGTGAATCGGATTGAGGGAAAGATACGCTCGGTGGCTGAAAAGCTCGGGCACGAGCCGAAGGGTTAGCTCAATGCCCCATCAGAACACGGAGTGTTCTGATGGGGACCCCGACACCCCTTGTTCTAACGTTGATTTGGAGGGCGTTAAGTTCCAATCGGTTCTCCCTGGAGGGGAATAAAAAAAGCCGGGCGGCACCCGGCTTTTAGAGTTTCCGACGTATTAACCGATCTTGACATTAAGATCAAGGTTGGTGATAAGCCTGTCCAGAAGCTCGCGGAATACACGGCTGGGGTAGATGGAAAGGCGAAGCTTCTCGAGTGTCTTAGCGAGTTCCTTGGAAAGCGGACGCATGGCCTGATACATTGAGTGAAATGTCGCGCTGAAGCGGATTTGCTCGTCCGATTCCTTGCTCTTGATAACGGCAACATAGTCGGTCTTCATCCTTACCTGCTTCCCGTCAACCTCCAGCAGCTCCTGCTGCTCATTAACGTCAACGGACAGCTCACCGTCAAGGTGCAGCTTGCCAGCAGGCTTTTCCATCCTGGCGTCCTTCATAACCAGGTCCATGAGACGCAGCTTGGCACGAGGAGTATCAGCCAAACGATCCGACTCGATAAGATCATCCAACTCCTCAATGGTGGTATCCTTCATGCTCTTCAGGAAACGCTCAAACTCGCGCAGACTCGCCCCACGAGCAAGCTGAAAGAGAACGTACTGATTCAGGCTGATGCGATCCGCAATCGCCTGTTCCGCCAGGGTGCGGTGTAGAGACACAGGGATACGAACGAGAAAACGTCCGCTAAAGTCCTTTGTCATTTTTCTTCTCATGACTTCTCCTTTGTTTTAGATAAACATGATACTGATGGTGAAAAGTTTGTCAAGAGGTAATCTGGCTTTTTGAAAGAGCGGTAATTTGTCGTTTATGGTTTTTGTATCACCTGATTCTCGGACCTGATCGTAAGGTTTTGCCGGCGTTGCAGGTAAGGATTTTCTCGCAGACCCTATGGTTCGGCATCACTCGTCCCGGGCGGAGAAGTTTATCCCTGCCCTCAGATAAAGACCGTGCATACCGAACCCTTCGATTGGATTTATGTTTAGACCGTCCTGATCGCGCCAGGAGATGTACAAAGGGTACAGGTAGCCTGTCTGGATCATCAAACCAACCAGACTCCTTTTGCATAAGGGAACGTTGAACTGAAGTGCAAGTCCCGCGCCTGCATTTACTTGCCAGCCTCTTAAAGAGGACAGGTAGGGCTCTTCGAGGGTATCCCCGGCCCTGCCGCCTCCGATCTCAGCAAGTTCCAGCGCAAATAAAGCACCCCCCGCATCAATACACGGTCTGATCCAAAACCATTTTATTGGCTTGAGGTGTATACCCAGCTCAACCGATCCCGCGGCGTAGCCGAGCGATGCCTCCAGCACGTCCGCCTTTGCTGTCTTAAAAAGCCCGCCGCCCCAGGCACCAAGCGAGAAAAGACCGATCTCGCCGCCGCCCTGACCGCCTATAAAATAGAAAGGGCTCTCCAACTCAACAGTTTGAGAGCCACCCAGTATCTCCCGGTTGATCGTTCTCAGGCTGTCGTTCAGACCTTCCACGTCAACCATCATGCCGGTAACACCTAATCCGCCCCAACCGCCCACAGGGTATGCAAAGGCGACTGTCACCGCCAAGATACTCAAAACAAAGGCCTTAGTCGCATGCAAGCGAATCATAGACCAAGCTTAGTCGGCAAACGTGATGTGTCAATACCTTTTTTGACCCCACGGCGGATTCCCTGATACTCCGAGCATAACGCTTCACACAGGGCAGGGTTTCCCTTTCGTGCAAGCGGGTTGCACAAAGCGTCAATTCCCCTCGCCGGTTATTTAGAACAAGTCTCGATAATACGCGGGATGATTTTGAAAGCAGCACCTGGCACGGTAGATGCTGGTAATAGTTCGACACGCTAAAGCCACCAAACCTCCTTTGGTTTTGGGATGTTTGACCAAAGACGCCTTTACAGCGGGCCGCATCCGCGGCCCGTTCCTTTTATCCTCCCTTTCTCCTGTGGAGAAAGGATCGGAGAAAGAAACAGGCAAGCCAGCCTTCAGGCTGGCTTTTCATTTTCTGGTTGCGATCTTTTGCCCTTCGGCAAAAGGAGCATTTAATCTCGGGGTCCCCGCGCGGCTGCGCAGCAGACGCGTGGGGTGTATTAATCTATTCCCTCCAACTGTCTGCGGGCCGCGTCGCCGGTCTCGCCTTCGGGGTCGAGCGCAAGCGCCTCGCGGAAGCTTGAGCGCGCCCGACGCAGATCGGCAAGCCCATTCCCATCCTCAGATTTCGAGCGCTGCAGGTAGGCCAGCCCCAGGCTCAGCTGAACGTCAGCCAGGCCGTCGAAGGAGAACCCGTAGCGGTCAACAAGCTCCAACGCCCGCTCGTAGTTGGCTATAGAGCTCGTATACTTCCCTTTGGCAAGGGATATGTATGCAAGAGCAAGCCTGGCGCGCGTCTCGGTCGCCGGATTAGGATAGTACCGCATGGTGCGCGCAAAGAAGCTCTCCGCTTCATCTATCCGGCGCTGAATCAGGAAACGCTCCGCAATCTCCGAGTTGATCTGGGGTATGGCCAGGGGGTTGTAGCCTGAGAGATCGAGCTCGGCAAGACGGACGGCGATGCTATCGGGATCTTCGATGGATTTCGAGTAGCGCAGTAGAGAGACGGTCATGCCCGCACGGGAGAGCACGCGCAGGGTATCACCTATCTCTATTGACCTTGCAAGCGAGGCAAACGCCGCCGCTGCGGAGTCGTATTTGGCCTCATACGCCATCGCAGATGCCAGAAGAAGCCGCGCCTGCAGGAGCTTATACGGTTCCCTGTTACGCTTAAGCAATAGATTCGCCGCAAACCTCACCGAGTCCGTCTTGAACCTTTTGAGCTGAAGCGCCCCGTACTGCACCACGGCCTCATCCCAGAAGATAGCCTCCGGATACTTGTTAAGGATCTCCTCATAGGCCTCGAGTGCAATCCACCCGTTGCCGCTTCTGATAGCGGCCCTACCCGACCAGTACAGGCTGTAGGGTAAGAGGCGTTTGACAAGCGGAATTTCCTTGGTGTACTTGCGGTACCCTTTCGTTGCGAAGCTCAGGTACGCCGCGGCGGTATCCTCCATCGTGAAACTCAAAAGCGCGGCTGCGGTGTCGTAAGCCGCTGCCGTGCCCTTGGCGATATAACAAAGACCGAGGCCGTGCAGGGAGAGCATTAAAGCCATGGGATCCGAGCATCGCTCAAGCTGACGCTCGAAGCGGGAGCGGATCTCAACAAGAGAGTCCGGGGCCTTCATCTTCTCGAAAGCCCCCCAGACCCGTAACACCTGAGCCACCTCGGTCAGGGAATGGGTATAGGGGATTCGGTCAAGTGAAGTCTCACTCCAATCCTGATGGCCTAATCTTGCGTAAGCCTCGGCGGCGATAAGCGCCTGTTCGGGCGTCCATGAGGTCTCCGCACGCGATATGTAGAAGATCGCCAGGAGCGCTCTTGCCGGTTCCTCACGACGATTGTGAAGTGCGGCCAAAAGTGTGGCGGCGTGAAGGCGTTCCTCGGAGGTGTTTGCCGAATCCTCTACGAATCTCGTAAGACCTCGACCTGGATCGCCTAAGACAAGCATGGAATCAAGCAAAGCTTCGATCCTTGGCGGCTCAACAGGCGGGCGCATCAGGCTTGCGTTACAGAAGCCGTGTACTGTGCCGGCGGAGAACGCGAGCATGAAAAATACACTCCATAGCCTCGGATGAAAGACTCTTTTTGCCACAATAAACTCTAATCGCTCTCAGCTTTTTGTCAAGCGGGTTGAATGCTCCTTTTGTGCTTTGCACAAAAGTTTGTAGGGGCACGGTATGCCGTCAAGGGAGGGGTTGTTGTTATCCGGGGTTCCCGCGCCGTCGCCAGACGACGTAGCGAGGAGTAGGGTATAAAATTCGGGGGCCCCCAAGCAGAGACGAAGTATCTGCTTGGGGCTTAAAGTCTTCAGGTTTCTATTGTGTTCTTCACCGACCGTGTCATAATTAAGCCGTAAAAAAGGAAAGCTTCCCTCACCCCGGCCCTCTCCCAGAGGGAGAGTGGGTGGGAAAGGAGGTACGTATTACTAAGCTGCAATTAACCTACGAGCTTGCCTGCGAGTTCTGCTCGGCCCTGGGCTATCCTGTGGAAACCGGGCAGGATGCGGTAAACATCCTCTGCCTTGAGGGTGCAGAGCCGTTGGGAGAACTGGAGGGTCTCGTTGGCATCAATGCGAACACACCCGACCGGTACAACGATTGCGTCGTGCTTTTTTGGAAGGAAGCCGATGAATCGGTAAAAAATAAAGGCGTGTTACGGGTGTTACGGGGTGTGTTACGGATGCGGGTGTTACGGGCGACCACCGAGCCGGGGCGGTACTGGACTCAACTTCATCCCAATCCTGCGGGTGCGGCCAACCTGGTATGGGGACACCACTTATACAAGCGCGGCAGGCACCGCGGGCACCCGGCGCTGGTTTCGGCATCGGGCATTGATAGGGTGTGGCGGGACCGGGACGCTGATTTTGCCCAGGATATCACCGAACGGGTGTATCAAGGCCGGTTCGGGATTCACGTTCACGCCGGAGGAAGGGATGAGAGTATTGGCCGGTGGTCAGCCGGATGTATCGCAATTCATGGCGGTTACGAGGGTGAAGCCTACCGATTCTTTCTTGAAA
Source organism: Candidatus Stahliibacteriota bacterium (assembly GCA_030670165.1). Lineage (GTDB taxonomy): Bacteria > Hydrothermota > Tepidihabitantia > B3-TA06 > B3-TA06 > B3-TA06. The sequence continues at coordinate 15,580 of DAOVCF010000017.1, forward strand.
GGATCGAGCGTCATCCGGGCAGGCTCGTAGGTCTGGTGTTATGGGATGCGCGCGATCTGGGCAATTGGATGAAGGCACGCGGACAGCCTGAGGAGCCTTATACCTCAGGCAGGTGCGTTACGGGTGTTACGGGTTGGAGGCCGACCCTCAGATATGGTATAAAGAACCCTTGGGTGGCCAGAGTTCAGAAGTTCCTTAACCATCACGTGGATGCCCAGCTGGTCGCAGACGGCGACTGGGGACCGAGAACGCAAGAGGTGTTTCTGGAGTTTCAGGGCAAAACGGGGCTGGTGGTTGACGGGGTATGCGGTTCCCTTTCGTGGGGGAAATTGGAAAGCAATGAATCGGAGGTACATAGATGATAATTGAAGACGTCGCCAAGGCTTACGAGGCCATCAGCCTGGCACTCAAGCGCTGCAGCCGCGACAGCATCAACAGCGATCTGCGCGACGCGTTGGAAGAGGCGCGCGAGAATCTCAGAAGGGCTCTGGAGGAACTCAAAAGCACGCAGTCTGACGACCGGAAGTTCTACGACGCTATCCTTAAGTACTCGCTTTCAAAGAAGGCCGAGCTGGGCGACAACATCTCAGACATCCTGCGCTTTTTGGGGCAGGCGAAATGAGATGAACGTCCTGGGCCTGGTGCGCGAGGTTGGCATCCCGCTGGCGTTATTGATTGCGGCGGTGGTTGCCCTGTGGCGCGCCTGGCGGCTGGAACGAAAGATGAGAGAACGAGATTTAGCCGAACGATGCCAGAAACTCATAGTTCGTGAGGACGAACTTTATGCGCTCTACCGGGAGCTTGCCCTGCGCGAGCTGGTAAGGCTCACCAGCAATCGTCAAGAAGTACTGAAGGATGTGCATGATGAACGAGACGGCTGTTCTTAATTCGGCAAAGTTTCGTCGCAAGGCTATCAAAGATCTGGAAAAGCTCAAGGATCGCTACCTGAAGATGGTTAATGCAGCCGACGAGGAAACCGACAAATCCCGAATAGATCGTCTTGAGAAAGCGGTTCGACTTCTTCCTGGGCTTTTAAAGACCGAGGAGAACTTCCTGATCTCTTTATCGGAAAGCGAACGGCGCAAGCGTCTTGAGGATTCTCTGGAACCTCTCTTTGTGGTACTGAGCCGGGTGCTGGGCGCTGAATTTGATCGCAAAAGGGAAGATATTATTAAGGCGCTCGAGGCCGAGCTGAAGCGAAATGGTGCCTAGTGAAAGGACCCTGCTCGGGAATTTCCTCGAGCGCCTGCGTGCACGAGCACCCCTCCTTGCGCGTTACCGCACGGACCCTGCGCTCTTTTTTGCGGAGCGCGGGGTCCGGTTCTTCGGTGAGTTCAAGCGGCTCTTTTCCGACCTCTGCTCTCTTAAGACGCGCAAAGCCGTAGTCTTAGCCCCGCGCGGCGGAGGCAAGACCTTCGGGGCGGCGATCTTGGCCACCGCCTTCTTCCTTTTTAAGGATTTCGACGCAGGCATCGTGGCCGGCTCGGAAACCCAGGCGCTTACACTCTATTCCTACATCCTGGAGTGGCTCGAGCTGCCTGAAACCGAGGAATCGGTGGACCGATTGAGACGTTCGGAGCTTGTGGGAATAAACGGCAACCGTATAGTGGCCAAGACCGCGTCGGCGCGCTCCATCCGGGGGCTTCACCTTGGCCGGGGTAAGCGGGGGGCGCTGTTGATAATCGATGAAGAAGCTGAAGCCGAGGAGGACGTGGTTCGGGCCGCCCGATATACGGTGCGTACCGCAGACCCCGCCCTTATCCTGCGAGCGTCCACCTTTCACAAACTCACCGGAAGCTTCGC
>DAOVCF010000088.1 GCA_030670165.1 Candidatus Stahliibacteriota bacterium
CCGGCGTCTTCAAGCCCCACCGGCAGGCCGGAACCAGCCCTGGGTTCGTGCCGAAGCTCCTCAAACGAGAGCTACTGGATGAGGTGATCACCGTGTCCGAGGAGGATTCTTTTGCCGCATGCCGGGAGTTGGCGCGCACCGAGGGCATCCTGGCCGGAATCACATCAGGGATGACGGCATTTGCGGCGCGAAAACTCGCCAGACGACCTGACAACAAGGGCAAGCTGATCGTTTGCGTCTTCGCCGACACCGGCGAGCGCTACCTGAGCGTAGAAGGGCTGTATTGATGCCCCTTTTCGCCGCAAGGCAAAGGGAGCAGAAGTATCTGAAGGGCACGGCATGCCGTGCCCCTACATATCTGAACATTCGTTTAAGGCGTGTTACGGGGTGTTACGGGGTGTTGTGGGTGTTACGGGTGTTACGGGCGGGGTGGTGTTACGGGTTACGGGTTATGGGTTGACAAACCGGAATCAGCGCTATAATTTTAAGTAATCAATAACCGCTCACCTTAACGAGCGAGAGGAGGCGAACCCTAAACAAAACCGTGCAGTAAAAACCAAACTAGAGTTGGTGGATTACGATTAACCTTAGGAGGAGATGCAAAATGAGAAAGTCATATTTCCCGTGGCTATGTTTTGCCGCATTGCTGCTGCTGATTGGAGCAGTGGAGGTAGCAGCGTTTGAGCCGATGCGTGGCTACTGTCCTGAGACCCCGCACGATCCCACGATCTGGGACGGAAAGGCGACCAACTGGGAGGAGTGGGCCTGGGCTGGCAGGTTCCCGAACTGGTTCAACGACGGGGAATACCCCAACGCCGGTTTCTTCTATCACGAACACAAGCACGGCTGGCAGGCGGTAAGTTCCTCAGGGCATACGGCATTCTATCCGGGAATCGTGTACTTTCTGGCCCACGACATCGAGGGAGAGCCACCGCCAAGTAATCTTTCGATGTTCCGCCAGAGAGACGAAAACGACTGGAACGTTGCCGAGTACACGTTCGAAGGTATAAACGTAAAGGCCTGGGTATTCGGCGGCGACGACTCCGAGAACGATACGGCATGGATAAAGCTCTCCGACGGACTCCAAAACAGCCATCTTATCCCTGAAGTCGGCGGTAACAACCTCATAGACGACGCTGAAACGAGCTTCATAGTCCGGGTCTACGACGATCCGACAACTGACGTGCACTGGTTTCCCGGCGATCCCGAGCCAGGCGATCCTGGCTGGGACTGGTCCGACTACTATGGCGTATTCGCGAGCTACGGGTTCAACAACTCCTTTTTTACCACGGGCCTGGATCCACGAGCAGGATACGAAGGCTCAAACGAGGTCTACGAGTGGGCGTTCTACTGGGGGCATCCCGGCGATGAGGTTCATCCCGAGCCCGACACGGTGTTCCTGCCGCAGGGTCCTGCTCCGCCGGTCCTGGATTCGTTGGACATACTCGTAGTAGTCATCGATCCTCCAAAGGATACCATCGTCTACATTGCCCCCAACTGGTGGATACACTTCTGGCCGCCCATCGAGTGGCCGCCCTATAAGGTGGACTGTTTCCCCTCTCAGGATGTATTTATCGAACAGAACGATACCGTGGAAGTCAACTACTACCTCCGCAACATGGGCCTGGAACCAACGGATACCTACACCGCGACGATGAGCGACACGAAACACTGGTGGCTGGAACCCGCCGACTACAACTTCCCGCTGGCAAGCGAAGACTGGATAATCCTTCCGGTCAGGGTAGCGTTGCCCCTCGACTGTCTGGCAGTGATGCAGCAAGAGATAGTGGATACTGTGATTATGACCGTGCAGTCCCATGGTGATCCCGGGGTAATCCAGGCCGGTTCCCTGACCGTAACCCTGGAACCTGTGGGTATAGCCGAGTCGGGCGTTCCCCCGACCGCATACCAACTTACCCAGAACACGCCCAACCCGTTTGCTGCTGCAACCACTATCTCCTATCAGCTTCCGAAGGCAAGCGAAGTCAGCTTGAAGATCTATGATGCTACGGGCCGGGTGGTGCGAACCCTGGTAGACGAAAGCAGAAAGGCCGGATATTACACCGCTTACTGGGACGGTCGAGATGCTCAAGGCGTTGAAGTACCGACCGGGGTCTACTTCTACAGGTTCCGTGCAGACGGTTATAGAGAGATAAGGAAGATGATCCTTCTTAAATGATGCTCCCTTTCTCCAGAGGAGAAAGGATCGGAGGATAAATCGGTAAGAGGGCTGGCCGGGCCAGCCCTCTTGAATTTTTTATCTTCCCGGGTCCCGTGGTTGGACGGAGTGCCGTCGTGGGGTGCATACCCGGGGTCCCCGCGGGAGAGCGAAGCTATCCCGTGGGGTATCAATTCGGGGTCCACGAGCGGTTACTCCCTAACCGTTTGGGGCACTAAAACGTAGTCGTGCTCGCCCAGTTGAAGTCTGAGACAAGCACCGAGGGAAGCATCATAGCGCCGCCGCGGCGCTCCGGAACGCCCATGGATAGAGGGTTTCGCAGGAATCGCATCGGGGAGTCGTTGAACCGCATGTGCTTCACCGCCCGCTTTATCTTTCCGTTCTCTACCAAAAACAGCCCGTCGCGGCTGGTTCCGGTAAGTATCAGCTCCATCGGGTTCACGTACCGGATGTACCATAAGTGCATCACGAGCAGCCCGCGGTCTATGCGCTTGATCATCTGATCCAGGCTCCTCGTGCCACCGACCATAGAGAAGTTAAACGATGGGGAAACGAGCGGTATGCGCTGTCTCTTGGCCCAGTAGCGCATGGTCCAGAGGTTTGTCAAGACGCCCTCCTGGATGAATGCCGCCTCCTTGCGGGCTACACCGTCGTTGTAGAGGTCAATCGGGTTACCTGGGTTCGTCGGGGTCTGCGGGTCTGCGACCATCGAGATCTTCTTTGAAAGGATCTTTTTGTCGAGCTTGGCGGTAAAGAAGCTTCTGCCTTCGTCTGCCGCGCGCCGATCCATCTGGTAGATAACGAACGGCATTATCTCGCCGAAAGCGCGTGCCGTAAGGAGTGTTTTGTATGTTCCGGGCTTTAACTCCTTGGGATTGCGGCCCATCTCAGCGGTGCGAAACGCCTCGATGGCCAGCGCCTGAGGATTGATCTTTGCCACGTTCTCCTCTTCGGCAACCGCCGAGCCAGTCGAGTCGGCGGTTTGCGCGGTGATGGAGAACTCAGCCTGGGTCCAGCGGTGCTCTGTCACTAGCCCTTTGGTGTTGGCCACCAACAGTGCGTAATCCCCTGAGCGGTAGATACCAGCCGCTTTCATCTTGCGCGAGGCGGCCTCTGCGGTTATCTCTCGGATAACCCTGGCCTTGACGTCCACTGGCAGCTCGGCGGTCTGGGGAAAGAAACGTTCTACCTTCAGATAGTGTTGCTTGCCGGGAAGTGCTATGAACTCAGGGTCCTTGGGTGATGCCGTGGCGGCAGCCTCGGCCTTGCGCAGCGCAGAAAGCACGCCTCTCGAGGAAACATCCGAGGTCTCAGCCTGGCCACTGCGACGCTCATGGCAAACCTTAACGTAGAGATTTATGCGGTGTCTGGTGGTGTTCTGGGTGATGCGGTTCTCGGCAAAACGGGATAGATTCTCGTTCTCAACCTGAAGCAGTATGCTCGCCTCTTGGGTCTTCTTCTGCTTAACTATCCGTTTTATGGTCTCTTTAAGCCAATCGATATTCATTTCTTCCCCCGTAAAACCTTGATTTTTCTGACCCTGATCCACGGTCCGCCGTTTGTCATCTGGGCTACCTGCATGGGTTCGCCCTTGCCGCAGTTTCTAAAGCCCCTGGCCTCCCAGTATTTCCTGCCACTGATGCGGTCAACCGCACCCCAGAACTCCGGCGTAATCGAGGTGTATATCACGTCGCGCAGCATCCTCGCCTTCTTGCCATTGCGGATCTCGTAGAACATATCGCCGCCGAACTGGAAGTTGAGCCGGCGCTGATCTATTGACCAGCTGCCCCGGCCCTCGATCCACACCCCATTCTTTACGTCCGCGGCAAGATCATCAGGGGAGATGCTTTTTGGACTGGGCATGAGCGAGAGGTTTGGGATGCGGTTGATGGGCATTGAGGCGTATGAGTCGGCACGTGCCGAGCCGAACGAACGCTTGTATCCGGCTAAAGGCGCCACCTCGCGGGTGGAGGAGTAGTTCTTGAATATGCCGTTCCTTATGATGTCCCAGCGCTGGCAGGCCACACCCTCGTCGTCGTATCCGGTGGAGGCAAGCCCGCCCGGAAGGTTATTATCGGCCACAAAGTTTACGATGTCCGACCCGTACCGGAATTTGGCCGCTTTCTTATCCAGTGTTACAAAGCTCGTGCCTGCAAAGTTTGCCTCGTAGCCCAGAACGCGATCCAGCTCGGTCGCGTGTCCTACCGACTCGTGGATCGTAAGCGAGAGATGAGACGGATTAAGTATCAAGTCCATCTTGCCTTCGGCAGGATAGGCGGCGGAGAGCTTGGCTACCGCTTCTTCGGCGATGCGCCGTGCATTCTCCTCAAGCTTCTGTGCAAGGATGTGCTCCCAGCCCTTGTTCATGGGATACTCCTGGAAGGTTCTGGTCTGACTGTCGCCCTTGCCTGCAGCGGTTGCCATGTATGAGGCGTTGACCGTAGTTATAAGTGTTTCGATCTGTGAGCCTTCGGTTGAGGCGAAGAACTGATGCCGCAGGGTTGCCCTCATGGTGCCGAACGCCTTCACGATGCCCCCCACACCGAGCATCGTCCGGTTGATCTGCAGGAGAATGGCCAGCTTGTCCTGTATGGGAATCGAAAAGGGATCGATCTTTACCTTGGTCTCGAAACGATCCTTATGGGCTGGCTCTGGGGCCAGCGTGACCTTGTCCTTCCATACGGTGAGAGCAGAGGCCTTGGCTACCGCGACGGCTTCCCGCGCGACCTTCTCTGCCGAACGCTTGTCATGCCGGCTTATGGAGGCGAATCCCCACGCGCCGTCCTTAAGCACGCGCACACCGATGCCCGCGTCGGTCATGTCCTGAATCGCCTTGGGTGAAAGGTCCTGGACGTATATCTGCTGGTCGTGGACGGTCAGCACCCGAACGTCAGCGTAATCCGCACCGGCAAGCCTTGCGGTCTCGACGGCCCGCTCGGCCAATTCCTTCATAAGTCCTCCTTATTTTCACCAAGCATAGGATCAACCCCGTGCTTCAAGGGACGTCTCTCCATTAGAGAGAGTTGATCCAGCCAAACAAAAATCAATTCTATAACGCCCATTATACTCCCTAAACGTGGGTTTGTCAAGGGGTCATGAACGTAAGCCGCGCGTAAGCGCAACATAGAAAGTAGCACCTGTTTTTACTCAACCCCCTGTCCACTTGGAGTGAGAATTTAAGTACTTGACAAACATCCCCAAATGACTATAATTACATATGCCGCGCCTAAAGCAGGCGATGGTAAGAGTGTTTTGTTTAGACATGGAAGGCTTTTCAGAAGCCTTCCCCTCCTGCGGAGACCCCGTGAGGGGTCTCCGTTTTTATTCCTTTCCTTGACAACAGGCAGCGTGGGTTCAATAATAAAGTGCCCTCGTTGGGTATAATGTGCTGTTCAAAGATTAAATTCTCAGTGTGTACTCTTGGATTTGGGGCGATAATCCCTGGGGTCTATGCAAGCATCATAGGTGTTTTTATCTACTCTGATCCAGTCGGTTTTTTCGATACCCCTGACCTTGTGAGTGGGGCTGAAAGGATATGCACAAGCCATCTTAATCCAGCGATTTTGCTCTTGAGCAATTGTCCGAATCTCTTCAGCTACTTCGGAGAAGTCCTCATCCTCACTGAATATTAAGGCTACATCGTATGCTTTCCGATGGGCCATTCTTATGACATCTATGGCAATACGGACGTCAGTTCCTTTTTCGCTGCCGGAGAGGAAGGTATATTGAGTGCCGTCAGGAAGGGTAACTTTCTTATTGCGGTAGCGTAGGGAGCGGTGGTAAGTGTATATACCCAAACGACCCATGTGAGCTATTTTGTTAGTCCAAAACGCATGCCAGAAGGCGTCGTCTGAATAATCGGGAACACCTGTATAAAAACGCACCTGGGCCAGATCCCATCCTTGAGATTGACATATAGCTTTTGCCAAAGCGAGAACGTCATAGTTAGGATAAGTGTAGCCGAATGCTTCCTTGACAGCATGGAAAAGATTCTGGCCGTCTACAAAAACAACTGTCCGTTTATTCGATGGTTCTTGCACCATTATTACACCCTAAAAGATAACCCCGCTCAAGGCCTTTCGGCGTGTCGAGCGGGGAGCAATTCATTCTGGAGTAATTATAGTCAATTTTGATTCCTTGTCAAGCGCTGGACACCACCTTTTTTATAGTACGCATAAATCCATTCTAAGCAATCTTTACCTTGCTGTCAATGCTTCATCCTTCCGTGACAACAGGCAAACCTTATATATCATTACTTATGGATCAGGAGCCGCACAACCAGCTGTATTTTGGGGATAATCTGGAGGTCTTGAGGGAGAATATCGCCTCGGAGTCGGTGGATTTAGTGTACCTTTAGCCGCCCAGCGACCGTTTCGACATCGCATCCGAGGCCGCGTCCGCCGGGTTTTACCGCTCAGAGATAATGGGCAAGGACTACCCCTGGGTGCAGGTGCTTACCATCAAAGGACTTCTGGAGGGCACCGAGCGGCTGCAGATTCCGCAGATTGCACCTGACGACGTAACCTTCAAGCGTGCGGAGCGAATCGAAAAGGATAAGGACAAGCAATGCAAGCTGGAAGTTTAAATGCCCCTCCCTTGACGGGAGGGGATTAAGGGAAGGGTGACACCCCCACCTAAATCCTTCGCCAGACGATGGCACCTCTGTAAGAAACGCATGCCTGAGTCGCACACGATTAGACCCCAGTGGGTTGACAAAGGAAATTGGTCGTTTATAATATAAATATAAGGAGTGAAGATTGAGACTGCCAAACCCAAAGATGAGAATATACGAGTTTGTGAGGGGGTTTGTGAGCGAGTATGGCTATCCGCCTTCTATCCGCGAGATTGCCAAGGGACTGGGTTATAAGAGCACCAAGGCCATCAAGGTTCACCTGGACGGCTTAGCGGCACAGGGACTCATTAAGCGCAAACTGGGTCACGCTCGCGCGATCCAGATAGAGCCGTGGGGTATCCCGATAGTGGGTCGTGTTCCTGCCGGCATCCCCAATCTTGCAGTAAAGGACGTAGAGGAGATCTTCACCGCTACCCGGTGGCGCCGCTCGTTCATGCTGCGGGTCAAGGGCGACTCGATGATCGACGCCGGTATCACGGAGGGCGATCTGGCGGTGGTTGATCCAAACCAGGTGCCGCGGCCCGGGGACATAGTAGTAGCAAGGTTTGCAGACGAGGCCACTGTCAAACGACTGGTGATGCACGGCGACGCCTACGCCTTAAAACCCGAAAACCCAGCCTACGAGCTGATAACCGGACCCTTCAAGATCGTGGGCAAGGTCCTGGGGATCATAAGAGAATACGTATAATCAATGCTCCTTTTGTCCCAGAAGGGATAAAAGATCGCAGCGCATCCTTGCAAAAACCTTTGCCGCGTTCTGCGCCCATCGTGAACCTCAGCAAAGCGGTGGGATCCATCCGGTTGATTCGCACGTAGCCCACGGGTTGGTCTGCATCCTTCAAGGCGATGATGAGATAGACCTCTTGACCCTCACAGAAGACGTGAGACATATAACCCTGTTGTGGATTTAATCTAGTTCATAGTAATAGGGCAGCTCAATCACATTCTTCCAGGCGTTCATGGCTTCAACGTGATCGAAAGCCGGAACTAACGCTGCGTCGAAGGCACTAACTTTGCCTTTCTCTAATATACCTTGGGTTGCAAGGTTGCGCTCATCGGCATCGGCGTTATCCCAAACGTATTTGAGATAACTGAAGACGACCTGACTCCTGCAAAGAAACTGTTTTGCCTCAAGCGGGTAGTTGGTGAACCCTTTAACGATTTGCTCGGCATGGGAGTTGCGCTGGGTCACTGAAGGCTGCGTCTTTTTGCCGGTAGAAAGAGCAATCAGGAAGGCGGCGTAATCCAGATAGCTCTCTACATCTTTGTCGGTAAGGGCCAGTTTGTTTGTTTCCTCGAAGGCAAGCACTTTGAGGTAACGATAAACCGCACCGCTGTCCATTCGCCAAGTTTTTCCTTAA
>DAOVCF010000097.1 GCA_030670165.1 Candidatus Stahliibacteriota bacterium
TTGAGAGCTCGGCGGTGATTTCCGCGGCGCTGGTCAAGGATGGCCATGTTCAAAAGCACCAGCCCCTGCAGGCGCAGATCCTTGTTCGCCCCGGCAAGGGTCAGGGCCTCGCTCCACATCTGGTCGGCGGCGGCGTATTGATTCATTCGGGCAAAGACCTTGCCCAAGGTCACGGCGCTTGCGTAGCCAAGACGGTAATCACCGGTGGGGTGAGCAGTCTGGCGGGCAATCTCCGCGTACGTTCGGGCGCGCCTGAGTCGGCCCTCTGCAAGTAGCGCCTCCGCTGCTATTCGGTTAAGCTCGACAGCCTCGGACGGTGAGCATTCGTACTTCACGCCCTCCAAAGCGAAGGCGAGCGCTGAGGACCTTTCGCCCCTCCTCAAGGCCTCGCTGGCTTTTTCTAAAAGGCTCACCGTTTCCTCTTCCAAAAAATGTCATTCATGAGGACTCGATCTCCTTTTAAAATCCTTCCTCTATAATTTGACTGTAATTGAATTATAGTCAGATGGAATGACTTGTCAAGAGGGCGGAGTTTATCTGCGATGAGGTAATATCTAAATGAAATGCGATATTTTATCAAAATTATGCGATCGAGTATGCGGTGTGGATAACTCGGCCCCAAGGGGTTGACTTTTTGTGATGTCTCGTTTATATTACATGTATGCCTAAACGACCCAGCAAGAATTACGACCTGCCGAACGGCTTTACACAACTCAAAAAGCTGGGCGAGGGGGCGGGAAGCGTTGTCCTGGCCGTAAAGAATGAAACCACCGGCAAGGAGCTGGCGTTCAAACTTGCCACACGGCAAGACCCGACGCACCGGTTGGAGCAGGAGTTCGCTATACTTGCACGCCTGGACCATCCCGGGATCGTGCGCGTGTATAACGCGGGGTTTCATAAGAAGCGTCCATACTTCACGATGGAGTTGATCAATGGCAAGCCTTTCAACCGTTTCATGGACGAGCATCGTTCAGAGCCCGGATTCATCGAGCTTTTCCTCGGCGTTCTGGGCGAGGGGGCAATCACTCTTGCAGGCATCCATCAGGAGGGGGTAGTCCATGCCGACATAAAGCCCGCCAATCTTTTAGTCCAAGAAAATGGAAAACCGGTGCTTTTGGACTTCGGCTTTGCAGAGGATTATCTACTCAGCCACACCGCAGAGCCTCGAGGCACCCTTGACTACGTGGCACCCGAGCTGTTCCTGGGCAGGGAGGTCTCTCCTGCGGCAGACGTTTACTCGCTTGGAGCGATGGCCTACGAGGGATTGACAGGGAAGACACTGTGGGGCAAGAAATCACTCCCCGATCTTATACGGGCAAAATTCAAGACACCACCCGGATTCAGCAAACAGAAGCCTGAGATGTGGGGTGATACCGAAGAACTCGTACTCAGGATGCTTCAACCCGACCCGGCACTGCGTCCAGCCGCTGGAGAAATCCTGACGGTAATCGAGAAATTGATCGAGAAGAAGGAAAGGATTGAGGTTGAGCAACCAGGTATCGCACCCAGGCTTTGCTTCGGTGGACGAGAGGAGGAGCTTTCTGAACTTGAGAGATCGATCTTTGAAGAAAAGAGGGCCCTGCTCCTTGAAGGGCCCTCAGGGATCGGCAGGACCCGACTTCTGCGTGAGTTTCTATTTCGGGCCTTGGTCAAACACCACAACACCTTACTCGTTACGGGCCGCGCAGGCTATCTTTCCCTGACTGAACACCTCGCCGCCGCCCTGGGACTTGCACGGGAGCAAACCCATGCTGAGGAAAGGGAACACCGCTACGAGATGATCTTTCAGGCTGCGCGGAAGGCACAACTCGATGCGGTGATGATAGATGCCCCCACTGATTTATCCCCGGATGAGGAGGAGTGTCTTGGTTTTCTGGCCCGCGGTTTTGACGGAAAGATCGGGGTCGTTATCTCGCAAGTCCCGCAGCGTATCCATCCTTCCGCTTACAAGATTGAGCTTAAGCCCCTCAAGGAGGAAACAATCCTTGAGATGGTCTCGCGAACCTTTGAAGGGCTGCGTGAAAAGAACGCCCTTGCAAGCGCTCTGGCATCGATAGGAGAGGGAAACCCAAGACGCATGAACGAACTTCTCGAGGTGCTCTACCATGAAGGATGGCTACGTAGAAAGAAACGATGGGTCTACGAATCCCCGGTTGAAGAAAAGAACCTGGCTGAAAAGCTAGCAGAGTGGCTGGGTGCAAGGATAGAGGGACTCCCTCTGGAATCAAAACTGGTTCTTTCAACGCTGGCAACGGCTGAAGGACCGTTGACCTCCCCGCTGCTGCAGAGCGCCCTGGGTAAATCCGATACCCCATTGATCCTCTTGAACCTGACTAACGTAGGGCTCGTGCATTCCTTCCCCTACCGGAACGTCCCTCACTATGAACTTAAGAACGATCTTGTGGGGCGATACGCATCAGCCGCACTTGCAGCTAAAGACAAAAAAAACCTGAGTAAGAAACTGGCTGAGGCGTTGGAGGATATGTGCAGGGAGATTTGGAACGAGGATCCATCAGCCTGGGATAACTCATATCTTGTTCAGCTTGCTTCGCTTTATTCCAAAGCCGGCATGGAAGCGAAAGCCCGCCGCTATCTGGTTCCTGCTGCCAAGCGTTTGGCCGCCGCCTACGACTTCGGCCAGGCACACGGGTTCCTTAAGGATGCCCTGAGGGGTAAACCTGCCAGGAATGAGCGGATGGAAACCCTGCTGGAACTGGGGCGTATAGCAGACATCGAACATAACGCTCAGGAGGCGGAAGGGTTCTACACCCAGGCCTTGCCTCTTGTCGAAGAAGACCTTGAGAGCGAAGCAGATATCCTGCTCCGCATAGGATTAGCCTATCAGAGGGTGAAGGAGCTCGACCGGGCCCAGGATTTCTTCAACCGCAGTGAAGAACTTCTCAAAGACTCTTCCAGCGCGCTTAAATACCGACTGCTCTCGGCACGCGGATGGAACGCCCTTGAGCGGGGAAAACTGAACCAAGCCCAAACCTTGTTCCAGCAAAGCATGAAGATCGCCCCTTCATCCTACGAGCAACGCAGCGTTCAATACGATCTGGCGTGGACGCTTTTCCTGAAGAGGAATCCTTCAGAGGCACTTAAATACGCACGGAAAGCTCTAGAACTAAGCGAAGCTGAAGACGACAAAGGGGGCATTTGCCGAACGTCACTTCTTGTGGCCGATGTACTAAATAACCTTGGAAGACTTAAGGAGGCGGAAGACCACGTAGAACGGGCCCTGGGCCTGACCAGGAAGATGGGATATCCCATCATGACCTCGCGCGTTCTGCACCACAAGGCTCAGTTGTTCTCTAAAGCAGGACGCTACCGCGAAGCGAGGAGCGTAGCGCACCAGGCAATCGAGGTGCTGGGAAAGCTCAAGGACAGATACCAGATCGCGCTGCTCGCTCTGTTCGAGACCCAGCGATCAATGGATATCGGCGACTGGGAAAGAGCCGAACAAGGGCATCTTGAACTCTGGCAAGCCATGCAGAAAACCTCTTCTTTAAGCTCGCTTGCCCCATACGTTCTACAGAGTTGGGCCGAGCTCCATCGACTAAAAGGCAGGCCTCTCCCCGCGAAACGTATGCTTGTGAAGGCAAAGGCTTTTGCCTCCTCGCGCGGCGACGAATCCGTACTTCCATGGATAGGAATCACTCATTCGCAGATAAGCCTTGCCGAGGGGGATTACTCCGGGGCCAAAAAACTGCTCAAGGGGTGTAAATCCCTCTTGAATAAAAAAGGCGATGTATATGCCGAATTTCACGTCGGGCTGCTTGAAACAGAAATAAGCCTTGGGGAAGGGAAGGATGCAGTAAAATCTGCCTCCGAGTTGATTAAGGGAATAGAGAAAAACGGCTTCGAGAATTTGCGCGGGAAGACACTTCGTCTCCTTGGGCGAGCGTTAATGGCCTCTGACAGGTTCCGAGAGGGACTAGTCAAGCTTCACGAGAGCGCGGAAGTATTGAAGTCCCGGGAGGCGCTCCATGAACAAGGTCTCAGCCTCTATGCAATCGCGGAGGCGATGTTTGAAAAAACAGGCTACACAGAGGAATCTATCTCGATATTACAGGAGGCGCAGATAATCTTCGAGCGTATCGGAGCGGCAAGGAATCTTCAGAGGATCAAAAGCTTCCGCGCCGAGCATTTCTCAGACTGGCGGAAGCAAGCCGGGCTCTCGCCCGAATATCTTAAAAGCCTCAAGCGCGTAAGTGAACTGATAAACTACCGGCTTGGGGAGGAAAACTTCATGCTCGATCTTCTCGCTATAGTTCTGGAACTAACCGTAGCAGAACGGGGGATGGTCTTTATGATGGATGAAGACGAGCTCTACTCCGTGGCTTCAAAACGAATGGATACAACAACTACGCACGATGCCCGACGCATCTCCCGTACCGTTATCAAACGCATTCAGCATGGCCTGAAGTCCATCTACACACCTGACGCCACCAAGGACGGACGCTTCAACCGTTCCCAGAGCATCATGTTGAATGATATCCGCTCCCTCATGTGTATCCCACTCAGAACGAGCGAGAAGTTGATAGGAACTATCTATCTGGACAGCCGCGAAATAGGTCTCTTTGATGCCGAAAAAACCCTCTACTTCGACGCACTTGGCAACCTTCTGGCGGCGACCATCGATAAATCGGCTGAGTTTGCAAGGCTGAGAGAGGAGTTGGTGCTCGCACGCAAAAGAAAACCCTGGGAAGAGACAGGGATCGTTATAGGCACCTCCCCTGCCATAAGCAAACTCTGCAGCCAGCTTGAGCGGATAGCTCAATCCGATACCAACATCCTTCTTGAGGGAGAAACAGGTACAGGCAAGGGTGTGTTCGCCAACATGATCCATGAACAAAGCCCGCGGCGCAAACGGGAGTTCTGTTCCATAAACTGCGGAATCCTGCCGGAAGGGGTCTTTGAATCCGAACTCTTCGGCCACCGCAAAGGGGCATATACCGGCGCGACCGAGGACCGTCTGGGGCTTCTGGAGGCGGCAGACGGCTCAACCGTTTTCTTTGACGAAATCACCAACACATCCCTGGCCATGCAAGCCAAGCTCTTAGAGGTAATCGAAGAACGGATAATCCGCCGCCTGGGTGAATCGAAGAAAAGATATGCCAATCTCAGGTTCATCGTCGCAACCAACCGCGACCTCAAAGAGGAGGTTCGTGAAGGACGCTTCCGCGACGACCTCTACTTCCGTATAAACACGGTTACACTCTCACTCCCGCCTCTGCGCGAACGAAGAGAAGACATCCCGGAGTTTATCAACTTCTTCCTTAAAAAGTTCTCAACCGAATTCAACAAGAACGTAACAGAGATAGCGGATGATGTAATGCAAGCCCTCATTACCTATCCCTGGCCAGGCAACATCCGGGAGCTTGCAAACGTAATTGAACGGGCAATCCTGCTGGCCCCAGAAAGGCTTATTACACGCGACCTCCTGGATCAGCGATTCTTCCCACTGGTTCCACATACCACCAAAACACTGCGCGAGGCCCGTCAAATCGAGGAGAAGGAGCTTATAAGACGAACCCTGTTTGAAACCAGGGGCAACGTAACGCGAACCGCACGACGCCTTGGCATCTCCCGCCAGCACCTCTCACGACTCCTCAAATGCTACGACATCCCACGTAAACCAAGATAGGACTGTCGCAATAATGTGACAATCCTGGCCTAATTTTAAGTGGCTTGTTAGTTGGTCGTTAGCACAACAAAGATATACGCATGTCACATATATATGACACTTTTGCACCCCGATACCCTCCCCCTGCCAACCCAATATCTGCAACCCTTTTAAATTCAATAGCTTATAGAATTGGCCCGGACCTTGCTTATCTACTTTAACGCAATTGAGCAACCTGCAAAACAAAAGGAGGATAATATGCAGAGAACGTGGAAGAAACTTCTCGGGGCAGCACTCTTGACCCTGGCCGTTATAGGAATGATAGTCCCATTGGTCGCGGCTACAACACCTACGCAATTGGATTCACCAACCGGCGAGTCTGGTTACGTAGCGGATCCTGATGATACCTTCGATACAGGAGGACCTTTTCCTGATCCTCCGTATCCTGATCCCATGCCGCCACCCCCGCCGCAGGTTTAGGTAAGTCGCCCGAGTAAAAGCACCTGAAATGTTCAAGAGAGGAAAAGATGGCGAGGAGTACTAAACAATACTGGGAGGAAAGAGAGCTCATTTCGAGCCAAGAGAACCTGTTCAGCAACGTAATCATTGAGTTTGGATCAAACATGCTGGTACTCAACCATCCTGACGTCAAAGGCCTTCACGTAAAACGTGATCCAAAAACCGATGACGTGATCATAGAACTCTTTGTCTACCGTGTGAGCAACTCCTTAAGATTCTTAATCCAGGAGGAATACGGGGGACATACCATTCGATTTTTTGAGACCTCGTTGAGGCCACGCATCCCGGCTTCTCTTTCCTGAAAACCCCCAAGGTTAGAATATCGATGAGGCGCAGCCTGAAGCTGCGCCTCTTTTCACCCTAAAAAATCAGCGATTAATGGCCTGAGCTTTTGGATCAAGCAGAAGGTGGAAGAAACCGTCGGCGACCAAAGGTATACAATCGAGATTTTCTATGCGTTCCTATCCCTTGCTCTTTCAGCTTCATCATCGCTGCTATAAGCGCGTCAGGGAAGTGGTCGTCCTTCTTGACGATGTGGCCCTGAGCATCCCGCCGCCAGGTGCGAAGCTGACGGATAAGGGTAGTATGGCGCTCAGGGATGCGAATCCGTCCCTTCTCGAAGAGGTAGGAGAGGATGGACACCCCCTCTTCCTTGAAACTGACGAACGGCACACCAAGTGTTTCTGAGGAAGGTGCGGATGCGCCGCCAGCTGGCGGACGGCCCCATACCGCAAAGCCCTCATCCCTGAGCCGTGAGTTCTCGAAAGGATGAGAGGAATCCGCGTAAACCTCCCTGAGACCGAAGCGCTCCCTGAGTTCCTTTAGACGGCTAACGATCGCGTCAACTCCCTGCCGGTGAAACGCCTCGGTATGAAGCACATAGACATTATCACCCGACAATCCGAGAACGACCACCGCGGTCATCCCTGCAAACCCCCAGTCAATCCCGTAACACCCGTAACACGCCTCCCACCCTTCGCTCACCTCCTGATCTTTAACGATAGCTCTGTCAATCGCCTGGGGATCGATAACACAGCCTGCGGATGCGGGCCGCATACCAATCACCTCAACCTCGAACGTCTCACGGTTCGTATCCCGCCACTCGCCCACTATCTCGTCTATATCTATCCAGCCTTGCGAATCCTTGGCTTTCCCTTTGCAGTATCGTTCCCTGAACTCATTGACAGGACACGACTTGCACTCATAAGGACAGGGTTTGGC
>DAOVCF010000089.1 GCA_030670165.1 Candidatus Stahliibacteriota bacterium
CCTTCATAAAGTGCGTCTACATCCACCGAGTACGTCTCCTCCTTGAGTGAGGCGAGACGCTCGGAGCGGGGTCCGGTAAGGGGATCGATGCTGCGGTACTTGGCGCGCTCACGATCAAGGCTCCTTGCAAGCGTCCGGGTGCGCTTTTCTTCCCTTCGAAGGAATAGATAGGCCAAAGCGGCAAAACCCACAAACGCGGTCAGAGGACCGACGGGAAACGGGATAGCCTTGAGATGGAAGAGCGCTGATCCCACCTCAAGTATAACTATTGCCCCGACAGCAAATAAGTAGCGCCATGGACCTGTGCGAAGACCCTCAAGGAACAGGATAAGGAAGTAGAAGAAGAAAAGCTGGGAGCCGCTACCTCCTGTAAGCTGCACCGCTGCGTTGGTTGCGGCAAGACAAGCCACAAAAAGCCAAAGATTACGGGACAAAAGAAGCACGAGCCCTGCAACTATAGGTGCCGCTATCAGGTAGAGTGGATTTAACTGCCCAAGCAGCTGACCCGTAGAGCTGAAGTAGGCGTAGACCAGGAAGGGAAGGCCGGAAAGCAACTTGAGTATATCTCGTCCGCGCATGACCCTAGTCCTCCTCAGATACCTTTGATAATATTTTTAGCGCGTGCAGATGACTGGAGGTGTGATAGAGAGTTGAAGCTCACGCGCTGCAAGCTCCCTACCAGTGGGCGAAGTGGCGCACCCCGGTAAATACCATGGCCAGGTTCTCGGCGTCTGCTGCAGCGACAACCTCATCGTCGCGCATAGCCCCGCCCGGCTGGATAACCGCGGTTACGCCCGAGCCTTTAAGGACCTGGATGGAATCGGCAAAGGGAAAGAGACCGTCTGAGGCGCAGACACGGATACCTTCATGATCCTGCTCTGCGGCCAGGCGCATGGCGCGGCGGGTTGAATCCACCCTATTGGGCAGACCGCCGCCTATGCCCAGACTGGTATCCTTGCCGGTGATCACTACCGCGTTGGAGCGGGTATGCTTTGCTACCTTCCAGGCGAAGTCAAGTGCAGCCTTCTCCTCATCGGTGGGTGTACGTTTCGTAACCACCTTCCACTGATCTGAGGTTTCAATCCGGGTATCACGATCCTGAACCAGAACGCCTCCCAGAGTGGAACGGATCGTAACCCCTGGCATCTTACCGGAGTATTGAACGAGACGAAGTTTGCGCTTCTTGGCAAAAAGAGGGATTAAATCTTTTGAGACTTCGGTGGCGGCCAGCACCTCAACGAACTTGCCGGAGAGAAAATTGACGATCTGCTCGGTCAGTGGACGGTTGAGGGCGATCACCCCGCCCCAGGCTGATAGTGAGTCGGCGTTGTAGGCCCGGGCAAAGGTCTCGGCGTATGCCTCTCCTTCACGCTGTTCGGCCACCCCGCATGGGTTCGCGTGTTTCATTATCACCGCAGCCGGACGCTCAAACTCCTGGGCAGCAAAGACAGCCGCCTCAAGGTCCATCAGGTTGTTGTAGGATAAGGGGTGATTCAGCAGCTCTTCGAACTTGAAATCTGCAAGCGGATAGCGGTAGTGGATTCCTTTCTGATGAGGGTTCTCGCCGTACTTGAGCTGCATGGGATTTGCGGCATAGAGTCTGACCGCCTCGGATGTGGCCGCGATCCCCATAGATGAGGCCCCTAAAAGATAACAGCTTACCGCCGCGTCGTAGATAGCGGTGCGCTCGAACGCAGCACGGGCAAAACGCGCACGAAGTTCAGTAGATGGCTCACCCTTGGTCTTTATCTCTTCAATTAACTCATCGTACTGATCAGGAGAAGAGACGACAGTAACGTGGGCAAAGTTCTTGGCCGCGCCGCGCAAAAGGGTCACGCCGCCGATGTCTATGAACTCGATCATCTCATCAAGCTTAAGCCCCTCCTGCATCTTCTGCTCGAAGGGGTACAGGTTCACCGCCACGATCTGGATTCCTGCTGGCCTGCCGAGTATATCGGTATAAAGCTTTGTGTGAAGGGTTTTTACACGACCGTCTGAGGTCTCGGTGAATCCGGTGTAGTTGGAGATCTCTATGACACCTATTCCGGAACGCTCCAGGAACGCGGCGGTACCCGATGTTGAAAGTATCTCGTAGCCGGCGTCAACCAGAGCCCGTGCCAGCTTATCTACACCGGTTTTGTCCGATACCGATATCAAGGCTTTCTTCACATCTAAGCTCCGAACTTTTTGAGACGCCTGGCATGAGCCAGTAGTAAGGGCATCACGTCCAGGCTGTTAAAGTGTCCTAGGAGTCCGTTCGCACAGCGGCGTTCGGAAAATCCCGGCTTTCCTTCTGTCCGGGCAGTCTGGGGGGCATAAAGCATGAATGGGTTGGGATGCCAGGAGTGTGAACCCAGCACCGCAGGGGTAGAATGATCACCGGTTATGGCCACGACTTCGAATCCGAAATCCAGTATACGGGGAATCAGCTTGTCGAACTCCTCGATCAGCTGGACTTTTTTTGTGAAATCGCCGTCCTCTCCGGCGGCATCTATCTCCTTGAAGTGCAGGAAGAAGTAGTCGAAATCCTCTCTCTGCTGAGTTAAAGTATCGAGTTCCTCCTTCCAGGTAGACCCGGTCTCAAGCACCTTCATGCCTACCAGCCTGGCCAAGCCCCTGTACATGGGATAGGTGGCTATTGCTCCGGCCTTTACGCCAAACTGTTCAGGGAACGGCACCAGATCGGGCAGAGACGCGAACCCACGCAAAAGCAAGATGTTGGCGCGTTCTTCGGACTCAAGAATCTCCTGTGCCTGAAGCACGAACCGGTTTACTATCCGTGCGGTTTTGCCTGCGTCCCTGGCCAAAGGCTGGATTACGATAGGCGGCTGACCTTCCTTTTGCGGATCGGATTCGGTAAGTTCGTGGCTCAGGCCTTCGCCGTCCAGGATCAATACGAAACGGTGTCCCTTGCTTGGCCGGATGTGGATCGCTACGTCTTCTATCTCGCTGATCTCAGCGCTCAAGCGTTTGCAGAGACGCTCGTTCTCCTCGGTAGTAATGCGTCCGGCCCGGCGGTCTGTGATCATCCCGTCCTTGGCGGTGGCAAAGTTGCCGCGCGCCGCTACGTCGCCGCGCTTTAAGGGATAGTCAATGCCCAAGGCCTCAAGTACGCCGCGGCCTATCTCGTACTCCAACGGATCGTAGCCGAAGAGCGCTAAATGCGCCGGACCTGACCCAGGGGTTACGCCCGCATCAACCGGGGTGGTAAGACCTAAAGAACTCTTCGTAGCTAGGGCATCCAGATTCGGGGTCTTAGCGGTTTCAAGCTCGGTCTTGCCGTCGCGTTCCAGCCCTCCAAGGCCGTCAACTACAACCAAGAGTATTTTGGTCTTGGAAGGAACAAGTAAATCGCTCAAAAACTCCATCAGGCCTCCATTTGGAACTCCTATAAACTGGAGTCTGTATTATAAGAGGGAATTGGGCGGTCGTCAACTAATATGCTCCTTTTCTCCTTCGGAGAAAAGATCGCAGAGAAGCGCCCCTTCCCCTACCCACTTACTCGACGGGAGTACTAACGTCACCAGGGAGGGGGACTTTCCTGCTCTTTGATGGTTCTAAATTGTCGGGGCACGGCATGCCGTGCCCCTACGGAATACCCACCTTTTCTCTTCAGTAGAAGGTGGCCGTTCCAAAGGAACGGGCGGATGAGGGATAACCCCTTGACTTTTTCACCTTAACATATAACATCTCCGCATGGAGCGTGTAGGACAGGCTCTCCAGCCTGTCCGGACACCCTGGAGAGGGTGTCCTCCATCTATTGACTTTCTTTCCGCACCCCAAGCGTAATATGCGGCGTAGGAGGAATGATGAGTGATGAAAAGAACAAAGCAAAGAAGCCGGAAGAGCAAGAAGTCCCTAAATTATGGGTGTGGGAACAATACGATAAAATAGAGGAAGCCATTGAGTCCGAGGAGCCTGCAAGTCACGTAAGAACCTTGTTGGATAAATTATTTGAAGGATTAACTGAGGAGAATTTCGTATTAACAGGTCCACACGGGGAGGAATTAAAGGAACAGTTTAAGAAACAAGGAAAAGATTTCAGTGAATTATTCTTAAAGAAAAACTCTCAGTTTGCTTTTCTCCTCGCTTTTAAAGCTAATTTCAACATTATAAGAGAGCTATGGTACAGTTGGGTAAAAATCAGGAGTCACAAGCACGAGGAAGATAAGGATCTGTACGCACTCGATTATATCGCACTGTATTGCATGATTGGATTGAACAATACCATTACAAACCAACTTTACGAGCTAGTCCTATCCGACGATTTTAATTTTTGGGAATTGAGAGAATTAGCTAAGACTAAATATAAAGATAACCCTTGGGTTTTGCGATACATAGGTCATATCTTAAGCAGCTTAACAGGTGATGATAGCCATCGAAAATTATTAAAAATTGAGGGTATAGAATTTCTCACGGAAGCCCAGATTCTTCAGCTCAAACAAGAAGTGATAGAACCATTCAAGAAATCTGCTGATGAAAGAGAAGAAAAGCTCGAAGCGCTTAAGGAAACTACCGAAGAAGAATTCAATATATTAGATAAGAGAGTTAAAAAATCCGAAGAAGAACTCAAGACTACAGAACAACGTTCAATCCGCAACTTCGTTCAAATCATCGGGATATTCGCGGCGATAATTGCGTTTATCGTTACCATCGTTCCCACGGCGGTGAGGCTGGGAGGTGCAAGCATACCCATTGCCCTTGCCGGGCTGGCGATTGTAACGGCTGGCATCATCGTCCTGCTCGCTATGATCTTTGGGAAAGAGGAGGAAAGAGAAAAACTCAAGAAAGGATTCTGGGGTGCAATCGGCGCATTTGGGGCTTGGCTTATTCTAACATTGATTCTCGCATTCGCTCAGCCGAATGTCCTCAGGCCACCACCTGATCCTAACCGGGTGGATACCACCCTTCAGATAGACACTATCTACCGGATAGATTCGGTCTACGTAGTCGACACCACAAGATAGTTTCACCCCCTCTTTTATTCTCCACCGTCAAGGGGGAGATATTGAAGGTATGTAGCACAGGCTCTCCAGCCTGTGCCGATATTTGGTCGCGATGACGATTTAAGTTTGCGATCTTTTCGCCATAGGCGAAAAGGAGCATTTGCTTCGTGGTCCCCGGGCGGATGCAAAGCAGACGTCTGGGGTGCAAGGGTGGAGTTAAACTACTTGACAAGTTCCCGGCTATCACTATAATAGAACCAAGAGAGGAAGCTTAGAGGATAGTTCTTTAAACATCTAAGGACTTGACAAGAGAGGAGGACGGGTTATACTTCCGTCTCTTGGTTCATTGGAAAATTTGGAATTCTTCCAGCCCCTTTTTGAGTTTAGTCGTATCAACCCAACAAGTTTTTGCTTGGAGGGTTTGATCCTGGCTCAGGGCTAACGCTGGCGGCGTGTCTTAGACATGCAAGTCGAACGGACTTTCTTTGTGTAGCAATACGTGGAGAAAGTTAGTGGCGAACGGGTGAGTAATACTGGGGTAATTTACCCCGGAGCGGGGCACAACTTCGAGAAATCGAGGCTAATTCCCCATACGCTCCCCCAGGCGCAAGTCTGGAGGAGGAAAGGTGGCCTCTACTTGTAAGCTATCGCTCAGGGATAAGCTCCTGGCCTATCAGTTTGTTGGTGAGGTAACGGCCCACCAAGGCTTTGACGGGTAGCCGGCCTGAGAGGGTGATCGGCCACACGGGCACTGCGACACGGGCCCGACTCCTACGGGAGGCAGCAGTCTAGAAAATTGCGCAATGGGCGCAAGCCTGACGCAGCGACGCCGCGTGCGGGATGAAGTCCTTCGGGATGTAAACCGCTGTCCCGGGAGACGATGTGGTTAAGACCTAATACGTCTTGGCCTTGACGGTATCCCGGAAGAAAGCACCGGCTAACTACGTGCCAGCAGCCGCGGTAATACGTAGGGTGCAAGCGTTGCCCGGATTCACTGGGCGTAAAGGGTGCGTAGGCGGGCCGGTAAGTCTGCTGTGAAATCTCCGGGCTTAACCTGGAAACTGCGGTCGATACTGCCGGTCTAGAGGACAGAAGAGGAGAGTGGAACTCCTGGTGTAGCGGTAAAATGCGTGGATATCAGGAGGAAGGCCGATGGCGAAGGCAGCTCTCTGGTATGTTCCTGACGCTGAGGCACGAAAGCTAGGGTAGCAAACCGGATTAGATACCCGGGTAGTCCTAGCCGTAAACGATGTACACTAGGTATTGGGATTTGCTCAGTGCCGAAGTTAACGCATTAAGTGTACCGCCTGGGGACTACGGCCGCAAGGCTAAAACTCAAAGGAATTGACGGGGCCCCGCACAAGCGGTGGATGATGCGGTTTAATTCGTTGCTACGCGAAGAACCTTACCTGGGCTTGACATGTACGTGGTACGGATCCGAAAGGTGAAGGACCGGGGTTTTCCCTGGAGCGTACACAGGTGCTGCACGGCTGTCGTCAGCTCGTGCCGTGAGGTGTTGGGTTAAGTCCCGCAACGAGCGCAACCCCTGCCGATAGTTGCCATCAGGTTATGCTGGGCACTCTATCGGGACTGCCTGGGTTAACCAGGAGGAAGGTGGGGATGACGTCAAGTCATCGTGGCCTTTATGCCCAGGGCTACACGCGTCATACAGTGGTCGTTACAGAGGGCAGCTACTTCGCGAGAAGATGCTAATCCCGTAAAAGCGGCCATGGTTCGGATTGCAGGCTGCAACTCGCCTGCATGAAGGTGGAATCGCTAGTAATCGCAGATCAGCAATGCTGTGGTGAATGCGTTCTCGGGGCTTGTACACACCGCCCGTCACGCCATGGAAGTCGTGAGCGCCTGAAGATATGGTGCCTAACCTCGTGAGGGCCTGTATTGAGGGTGAGCTCGGCAACTGGGGCGAAGTCGTAACAAGGTAGCCGTACGGGAACGTGCGGCTGGATCACCTCCTTTCTACGGAATAAGTATGCGACAAGCTCACCAGGGCAACTGGACGGAATTCCTTGCCCCCTTCCCTGTATGGAAGGGGGCTTTTTTATGTGCTCCTTGTGGAGTGGGTCATTTTTTGCGTGAAGTTTTCGTTCCTTGAATTTAAACTTGGCGGAAACTTCTAAACGAACCGAAGGTTCGTAGTAATCCCACTTTCAATTCCCCCTTAATAAGGGGGACATAGGGGGATTGTCATTGCGAGCGAACGTAATGAGCGCGGCAATCCCATACGTGAGATAGAGCTATGAAATTGCTTCGTCACTTCGTTCCTCGCAATGACGGAGTACTCTGCGATCTTTTGTGCGGAGCACAAAAGGAGCATAAGAGCAGTCGCCCGTACCCGTAACACCCGTAACACACTGGCAGATTACACAATCGGTGGGAAGTCAAATCACGCTGAGGTTCGCTGACAGCCCCCAGGGTTTCCACGCCGACATCTACAACGCCGCCGGGCAGAAGGTTGACGAGTTGCACTCAAACCTGACGAGTGGTACGGTCTCGTGGGGCGAGGGATTCTTGTCCGGTGTGTACTTTATCGTGCCTGAAACTCAGGGAGCGGTCCGGGCACAGAAGGTTGTGCTGATACGGTGATCCCCCCTAAATCCCCCCTTACAAAGGGGGGCACGGGAGATAATCCCCCTTAAAAAGGAATTGGGAAGTCGTAGGGGCCGACTTTTAAGTCGGCCCGCTAATAATATCCGGGCTGGACTAATGCCCGACGGGGGCACGCTGAGACCGGTCCCTACTTTCTCTTTGTTTAGCCCAAAACTTGACAACATCAATTCTCTGAGTAAACTATCCGCTTACTGCGGGGTGGAGCAGTCTGGAAGCTCGTGAGGCTCATAACCTCAAGGTCGCTGGTTCAAATCCAGCCCCCGCTACTTATAACTCTTCTTGAGTTTCCAAGCCCCCGAAAGGGGGCTTTTTTTTAACGGGATGCGGTTCCTGATATTCGAGTGCCTTAACCCCGGGCGAGGACGGCTACTTCGCTTGACATTGAAGCGTAACTTAAGTAAAATAAATATCATGAGTGTTGCCTGCCCTGGTTGCGGCGG